>JAFDFT010000163.1 GCA_019309685.1 Deltaproteobacteria bacterium | reverse complement strand
ACAGGACAGCTCGCTTTGAGAATGACAAATTGCGCAGTGGAACCAAGAAGTATTTTTTGGGCCTTTGATTTTTTTTCGATCCCCATAAAAATATGATCGATGTCATTTTCATCTGCGAAACTTACGATGTCTTCACCCGGCAAAAGACCGCGCGCCAGTTGATAGGTATCACATTTGATTCCTTCTTCTTCAATAAAATCTTTGGCGAACTTTAGATCGCGCTCTGCTTTATGGACTTTATCGGCAGTCTCCTTGCTTCCCCCTTCCATTGAAGTGATTACATAAACCATTGCATTATGGGTTTTCGCGTGATCACGGGCAAGGGACAGCGCAGCTTTTGCCGCTTCAGACCCATTATATCCTAGTAAAATTTTCATATTGTGCTCCTTTACCGGTTAATTGGTTTCCATTCACAAATGGCCCTTTTTCGCAATTTCTGGTCAACCCGCCTGAGGCGGATAAATCTGACGAATTTCTTGTGCGATGTGCCCAAGTATACCTCCGCGCAATTCTTTGATTTCCTTGACTTTGCGAAAAACTACTCATTTATGCATTGGAAACACTTTTAGGCGCCCATTTTTAAAAATGGAGGGGCATTATTTAGTTTCTATTTGGGAAAATGAATCCCAAGTGCTTACATATGAATTTCTGGCGAAGTATAAATTTTACTACATCCACCGCTTTCTTCTCTTATAAGACTTGACTTCTTTGAAGGATTTCCGTCCACCTCCCTGGGTAATGCCCATGTAAAATTCTTTTACATCCGGGTTGTTTTGAAGTTCTTTTGAGGGCCCTTCTAAAACAATTTTTCCAGATTCCATAATGTAAGCGTAATTTCACCAGCAAAGGCGCAAGCCCCAGTGAAGGCTCATCCAGGGCAAGCATTTTCGGTGCAGCCATAAGCGCCCTTCCAATGGCAATCATCTGCTGTTCTCCACCGGAGCAATATCCTGCCATCCGGTTTGAGACCTTTGATAAGCGAGGAAAATACGCATAAATGCGTTCATGATCTTTTCGGATTTGCTGTGAACCGTCTTGTCTGGTGATAGATCCCACCCGGATGTTTTCATCAACCGTAAGATGTTTGAACACCCGCCGTCCTTCCGGAACCATTACTACTCCTTCTTTTACAACATGCGTTCCCAGTACATTGGTGATATCTTTACCAGCGAACCGAATGAGCCCATCTCTTATAAATCCGTTTTCCGGTTTTAATAAACCACTGACAGCGCGCAACGTTGTGGTTTTCCCAGCGCCATTGGTGCCGAGAAGAGCGACGATATCGCCTTTAGAAACATTCAGACTAACGCCGCGCAATACCTGGATGATGTCATTATAGACCACCTCGATGTTATTAACATCAAGAAGGGTTGTTTTATGATTATGGTCAGCCATAATATAGGTTTTATAAAAAGATGTTTTTGTATCAGGCACAACTTCAAAAACAATCAGTTATGAAGTTGTGCCTGACTTGAAAGATTAACCAATAAGGGTTAAAGTAAAAACCCTAATTGGTTGACAGCTATTTAATTTTTTTAATGTACTCTGACTGAAATGTTGATCCAACTGCGGTAAATACTCCATCTTTTACTACGTAGAGCTGCAGTTGGTCAACGCCCGCGCGGTCTGTTTCAGAATACGTCACAGGACCGACTGTAGACCCAGGTTCAAATGCGTTGCCACCATTCATTGCCAGTAGCTCTTTGTATAAATTGTCCCTTGTGATTTCGAGTCCTTTATCTTTGGCACGCAAGATAACTTCTGCTGCAACCTGAGCAACCATGATGCCGTTTGTATAATTATGAGAATTTGCTGTTTTATCATCACGGTTGTATTTTTTGGCCAGATCCAGCTGTTTATCGGTCCATTTGCCGGGTTCTGAGGTCAGTACGTAAGATGTAGTCCATAAAAAGCTCTCGGAAGCAGCTCCGGCAAGCGCGATAAGGTCGTTACCGCCCGTATAATGAACACCTAAAAATGTCAATTTTCCGCTTTCGCCAAAGCTTTTCGCTGCAATACCGAGTCGCTCAGCGTCCGTTAAGAGAGTAGCTACTGGGGATTGAACCGTATGGCAAATAACATATTGTACATTTTTACTTAGCAGCCGCTGAAGCATGGCGGTATTATCCAGATCCTTTCCATGTTCCACCACTTCAATAATATCCATTTTCAAACCCGCTTCAACCGCTTTTTGTAAATCTTCCACAGGCCCACGTCCAAATGCTGACGGATGGATAAACATGGCGACTTTTGCCATATCGCCTTGGTGGTTGTTCACTACATATTCCGCAAGACCGACAGTTTGTTCGGAATAGGAAGCGATGGGAAGAAAAATGTAGCTGGAATCAACCAGATTGCCGGCATGAAATGAGGCAGGTATGGTTGGAATTTTCTCCTCATCGAAGTCCTTTTTGAGCGCCAGCGTGCTTCCGGTTGAATAGTTTAGATAGAGAACAATTCCATTGCTGAGAAAATCTTCAAAATTTCGTTTGGTAATATCGGTCTTATACTGATCGTCTTTGATAATGCATTCAATTGTGTCGTTTCCAAGCATTTTTGTGTCGTTTACATAATTAAAATAATCTTCAACCCCTTTTGAATAGGGATTTCCGGCATCAGAAGTCGGACCGGTGATGGCCAAAGACAGGCCAAGTTTGTACACCACGCCTTCTTTTTCCTCCTCTTTTTTTGCGCATGCGTTCAAGAGAAAAGCACACGCAATCAATGTCAAAAAAACAACAACCAAAAATTTTTTACCTTTTTTCATAGCTACCTCCTTTTAATGTTTATAATCGGGCAATACAGACAAAAAACGATTTTAAAAAAGTACTTCCACGCCCTAATACCGAAAGGGCCACAGTTTAAAGTAGGACCGGACAATGCGCCACCAGTTTGCGATTCCTCTGGGCTCAAACATCAAAAAAAGCACGATAACAAGGCCGAAGACTAACGGTCTTAGACCCGTGGCCACGTCCTGACTGGACGGCATTAAACTTGCCACATTGGCAGCAAAGTATTCTACCAGTAAGTCCAGCGCCTTGATCGCTGCCGGCCCCAGGAAGGATCCGGGCAGCGTTCCCAGCCCTCCAACGATTGCCATTGCCAGATAAGTTATGGATTCATTTAAAGTAAAAGATTCAAAGCCAACTCCCCTATACAGGTACGCGTGCAGTGCTCCAGCAATACCGGCCATGAAGCCGGCAAGGCCAAAGGCGTAAACCTTTGTGAAACCGGGATGCATTCCCATGGCATCTGCTGCCCGGTCATTGTCTCTGACAGCGGTTAGACACCGCCCATACTTTGTGCGAAGCAGATTTCTGACCATAAAGCCCAAAACGACGATAAAGACTAGAATGGCATAATACCAGAAAAGATAGTGCTGGTCTCGAGAAACTTTTCCGAAGATCCAGTATACACGGCCAACTGATATGGTTTGGCCTTGATTGAAAAAGTCCATAAATTGAATGGTCCAGATAAATATCATCTGAAATGATAATGTGGCGATTGCAAGATAGAGATGCTTAAGTCTCATCGCGGGAAGGCCGACAATTGCACCAAAGAAGGCGCCAACACCACCTGAAATTAAAATCAATAGCGGCCAGGCATGTGTGATAAGCATGTGATCTTCGCCGATGAGGGTGCAAAAAGAGGCAATGGTGTAAGCGCCTATGCCAACAAACGCAGCGTGTCCGATAGAAATAAGACCGGCAAAGCCGGTAAGGAGGTTCAGGCCTATGATAGCAATAATTGCAATAAGAGTGTTGTCTATCACGAGCATGTATTTATTGCTAAGCGGAAACAGAATCGGCCACACGAAAATAAGCACAAGAAAAATAGAGAAAATGGTCCGGTCTGAATGTGTAAAAAAGATCCGCTGTTCTTCCTGGTAAGTTGAAAAAAAATTTCCGGTTGCTAACCAACGATTTGCTGACATTTTATACCCGTTCGATTTCGTGTATTCCAAATAAGCCGTGCGGTTTAAATAATAGTATCACCAGAAGAATAATATAGGGCAGTACCTGCCCGGTTCCGTATAAACCGAAATTTCCGTCTAAATATCCTTTGGCGAATTGCTGGATCAACCCCATAATGATTCCGGCAACAACTGCCCCTAATACCGAGTCAAGGCCGCCCAGAATTACGACTGGAAAAACAATAATACCAAAGGCATGAAGCGTATCGAAATTCAGCCCGGTAATGTTTCCTAAAATAGTGCCTGCTGCAGCCGCGCTAAGACCGGCAGTGGCCCATGCCAGCCCAAAAACTTTCGGCACGGAGATGCCGACTGACATGGAAGCTAACTGATCGTCGGAAACCGCGCGCATGGAAATGCCCATGGTAGATTTTTTAAAGAACCAGGAGAAACCAATAATCATCAGAATCGTAATAATCACACCAACCAGTTGTGTCCAGGAAATAGAAACTCCTCCAAATAAAATCGGCGTGTTAGGAAGAAACTTAGGAAAAGAAAAATTCTCCGCACCAAAAGGCGTGAGATAGATCAGGCCATCGAGTATGGACATCAGACCTATGGTGACCATGATAACGGAAATAATCGGCTCGCCGATCAGGCGGCGAAGAAAAATTCTTTCTACGCTCATAGCCAGGAAAAAGGTGATGATCATGCTTAAAACAAAAGAAATATATATCGGAATTCCAGCCCAAACGGTAAGCGCATAGGTGATAAATGCGCCCGCTGCAATGATCTGCCCATGGGCGATATTTAATACCCTGCTGGATTTGTAAATCAACACAAAGCCCAGCGCTGAAAGCGCGTATATGGATCCGACCACGATACCGCTGACTACCAGTTGAAAGAAATAGGTCATGGTGCCTCGTTCATAGTGTAAAAAAGTATTTTTGTTTTTACGGTCGTTGTTTGTCCATCCTGATATTGAAAAAAGGCTTCAACGTCCTTTTTTTTAATTTTTTCATCATACAATCCATCATATAAATTTTGGTATTTTTCCTTAACGAATTTCCGCCGAATTTTGCCGGTTTTTGTTAATTCCCCGTCATCCATATCAAGCAGTTTATATAAAACAGCAAAGCGTTTTATTTTAAAATGATTTTTTTCAGCGTTCTGATTAATGGATGCCACTTCCTCTTTGATGAGAGACGCCACTTCAGGTTTCCCGGAAAGGTCCATAAACGTGGTGTATGAAACACTTCTGTCTTCGGCCCACTTTCCAACGACAATCGGATCAATATTTATCAGTGCTGCGACAAAGTCTTTCTTGTCGCCGAAAATAACGGCTTCTTTTATATAAGGACTGAACTTGAGTCTGTTTTCAAGAAACACGGGACTAAACATTTCGCCCGCAGTGTTATGCATGACATCAGACACCCGGTCGATAACAACAAGATGGCCGTTTTCATCCATGTATCCGGCATCTCCGGAATGCAGCCATCCATCTTCGAGAAGTTCCGCGGTTTTTTCCGGAAGTTTATAATATCCGGAGCAGACGGAAGGGGATTTGGAAAGTATCTCACCACTTTCGGAAATTTTACACTTGGTTTCCGGTAAAGGCTTGCCAACGGTGTGCGGGCGAACGTCACCGTCTCTATGCATATAGGCAATCCCTATAATTTCGGTTTGACCGTATATCTGTTTGAGATTAACGCCGATGGCCTGATAAAACGTAAACAGTTCAGGCCCGAGTGCCGCGCCGCCGGTATAGGCGCGGCGAAGGCGCAAAAGTCCTATCTGATTGATCAATGGTTTAAAGACAAGGATTTTTCCCAGCCATGACAAAAGAGCAAGTGATCTTGGCATTTTCCTGCCGGACATCCTGAACTGAGCGGCTTTTTTTCCAATTTTTATAAAATACGCGTAAAGCTTTTTGTTGAGCCAGTAAGATTCATCTATTTTCAGCCAGATTTGGGAACGGATCGTTTCATAAATCCGCGGTGCGCCAAACATGAAATGAGGCCCGATTTCCTTCAAGTCCTCCATGCTGGTTTCAACAGATTCCGGGAAGTTGATGGTGATCCCGACTGCCATTGCCACGCCAAATGAATTCATTTGTTCGCCTATCCACGCAAAGGGTAGAAAAGACAAGTACTCGTCCGTGTCTTCAAGTTTGTCGACTTTCGTAATCTGAATCCCCATATTAATATAATTGCGATGGCTTAGCATGGCGGCCTTGGGCAGACCGGTTGTGCCGGAGGTAAGGCAAAAATGGCAGATATCATCCGGATCTCCCTGTTCAATCAATTCATCAAAATAATCCGGTTTTTCTTTTTGGACATCTTCCCCCAGCTTGTAAAGATCATCGATGAACATAAACCAGTCATCGGATCGATAACTCCGCATCCCTCGCGGGTCTTCATAAATAACCTTTCGTACGTTCGGGATTTTATCTCTAATTTCTACCAATTTATCCACTTGTTCCTGATCATCACAAAAAACAGTGCTGACATTCATATATTCAAGCATCTGAGCAATTTCATCAGGAAGGCTGGTTTGATAAATGCCTGCAGAAATGGCGCCAAGGGATTGCGCGCCGATGGCAACAATAAGCATTTCCGGTATATTGTCACCTATAAGTGCGAGTTTATCTTCTTTTTTCAGGCCGAGCTTTTCAAGTCCAAGTGCGGTTTTGCAAACCAGATCATAATACGCTTCCCAGGTATACGTGTTCCAATAGCCAAAATCTTTCTCTCTCAGGGCGATCTTTTTCCCTGTGGCTTGTACCCGCCAGCGGAGAAGCTGAGGGATTGTGTATTGCAGTAAGTGGTTC
>JAFDFT010000162.1 GCA_019309685.1 Deltaproteobacteria bacterium | reverse complement strand
CAGGTATACGTGTTCCAATAGCCAAAATCTTTCTCTCTCAGGGCGATCTTTTTCCCTGTGGCTTGTACCCGCCAGCGGAGAAGCTGAGGGATTGTGTATTGCAGTAAGTGGTTCATGTTTTCCATGTAAAAAGTTTATTCCCCGATATAAGCTTCAATCACTTTTGGGTTTACGGCTACTTCTTCAGGTTGTCCGTAACCGATCAGTTCACCAAAATCGAGAACATAAATATGATCCGATATGTCCATGACAACGCCCAAATCATGTTCTACAAGAACAACAGTTATGTTTCGTTCTTTTCGAATGTCCATGACAAACCGAACCATATCTTCTTTTTCTTCAATATTCATTCCTGCCATGGGTTCATCCAGCAGAAGAATTTGAGGAGCCAGTGTAAGCGCACGGGCGACTTCCACACGCTTCTGGATACCGTAACTCAAGCTTCCCACGGGCTTTTTTCGAAACGGTTCTAATTCCATAAAATCGATTACATTTTCCACATAGTTTCGATTTTCAGCTTCAACGCGGGATGTTTTTCCTGCATAAATAATAGCCTGGAAAAAATTGTAACGAAGATTCTGGTGGCGTGCCAAAAGCAGGTTGTCAAGTACAGTCATGCCGCTAAACAACTCTAGGTTCTGGAAGGCTCTGGCGATGCCCATTTTGGACACTTGATGCGGTGAAGAATGTGTCAGACGGCGGCCATTATAATGAATCTCGCCGGATGTGGGATGATAAAATCCCGAAATGCAGTTTAATAGGCTGGTTTTTCCGGCTCCGTTCGGTCCGATAATCGAAGTGATCAGCCCGGACTGTATTTCCATGTCGACTTTTGAAAGCGCTTTTAAGCCACCAAAAGAAAGTGAAATGTCAGAAATTGTTAAAAGTTCCATAGACGGGTAAAATATGTTTTATGGGAATTTACCGATACAATCGATACATTTATTATTAAGATATTTTAAGTAGTTATAAAATAAATGGCCTTCATCATATACATATGAAAATTATATTTTGCCTCATTAATAATTAATAAAAAGCGACTGTTTGGAAATACCAACAGGATAAAACTCAAATACAATTATACGGTTATATAGTTATAAAAAAAATGAATGGACTTTAAAATATCTGATCTTCGAAAAAAAATGAAAGTTATTCAAGTAAAGATTAGCAAACTAAATACTGGAAACCTGATGTAATGTCAAGTCACTATTTTTGTTCAATATTACAAATATTTAGTCGTTACAGACAAAATGGGAAATAACAGGAAGTTTTGTGTTTGAGGCAATCTCTATGAAACGCAAGAAAAAAAGAGAATCTTAATGTTTATTCATGGATGGATAAGTGTTTTTCAAAAGAAAAGGCGCGCCATTCATTTGTAATGGCGCGCCTTGTACCTAAACAATGGTAACATTTACAGCGGAAGGGCCTTTTTCTCCTTGCTCAATTTCAAATGTAACGCGATCACCCTCATCAAGGGATTTAAAACCAGACGAGTTTATTTTTGAGTGGTGAACAAATACATCCGGACCATCTTCTTGCTCGATGAATCCATACCCTTTTTGGTTACTGAACCATTTTACAGTCCCATTAGCCATAGTGACAACCTCCTTTCAAATTTTATTATGGTTCCAAACTTTAGGCTGTTGTCGCTTTGACAAATGGACCTTCCTTAAGAACGAAACCTGTATGTCTATAAAAGACGCATTATTAATTATATCTATTTTCGAAAAAAAACAATCTATTTATCTTATTATCTATTTTCCTTTACAATTCTGACGTTGACGGCCTGTTTCCCTTGCGGCGTTTCTCTAATATCAAATGTCACTTTGTCTGATTTTTGCAAAACAAAAAAACCATGATCCTTTATGTTGCTTGAATGCATAAAAAATTCCTCGTCATTATCTTTTTCTACAAAACCATAACCTTTTTTTTCATTATACCATTTTACGGTTCCTTGTTCCATGGGTGTCCTTCCTTTTTAAAATATTGTAAACATTATATTTGTTGATATATGGAATGCAAAATTTTGATGATTTCGTAATCCCGCTTTCAGCGGGACTGTGTTGCGCTGCATTCTGAGTTCATTCGACCTACTATAAGTACGCCTCATTCATTAAGATTTGCGTGTATTGAACTTGAATTTTTTTCTTTGCCATCACAATTTTAACTTTTTACGGGCTCATCAATTTTAATAATTCAAGGCATGTTATATTGGAGAAATATAAAATATCAATTTACAGATATACTTTCCTAATAGTACATATTATCTTCAAAATCAACATAAGATGTTATTTTTTCATAAAATATTAGCTGGATTAATCAAGTAAAATACTTTGCATATCAAAAATTTAGCTTTTGATTCGCATCATGGATGTATCGTTGAATATGAATTAGGAAATGAAGCAATGAAGAATTACCTTGACAACGTGTGAAGGATTGAATTAGATTTTTATTAATTAAATAAATACTTATGGAAAGGATTATGAAACGAGCAAACCTGAATAATCAAGCTGTTTTAATATTCTGGTGGTGGAAAACCGGCATGAAAGGGTGCGCTGTACGGTTAACGCCAGCATAAATAACCAAAAAGAATTAAAACCGTGGGCCGCCTTAAGCCCACGGTTTTTTTGTTTTAGGGCTATGTGTTATTCACTTTCTGTTCAATTTTTGCATCAGGTTCTAAGTCCCGCTTCGGCTGGGCCCAAACTAACGCGAAATGCTTACAAATTATAAATGTCTGAACGCTTGATGAAAGTTATATGGATAATGCCCATTTATTAAGAGCCATATTTATATGAATCGTTTTTAAGTTTTAAGATGTTAAGTTATAGGTTTTGGTGTTCCATAAAAATAAAGATTTTAAACCAATGGCCAAGCTCCCGGAGGTTGAGCGGAGACTCCTGGAAACCTAAACGCCAACGGAATTGGACAAGAACCCGTAAATTAATTTGGACCTTATATAAGAGAAGTCAAAAGGAGGAATCAGCGATGCTAATTGTAATGGACCAAAAAGCAACACCTGAACAAGTGGAAAATGTTGTAGCTGCCATTGAAGCAAGGGGCTATACAGCCCGCCCCATACCTGGCGGGGAAAGAGTGGCCATTGGCATATTAAATAATGAAGGGCCTGTGGATGGGTCCTTGTTTCTGGGCCTACGAGGTGTAAAGGATGCGATCCCTGTTACGCGGCCGTATAAGCTGGCCAATCGGGAATTTAAACCGGAAGATACTGTTGTTTGTGTGGGAGATGCCAGAATCGGTGAAGGGTCTTTAACAATCATTGCCGGGCCGTGCGCTATCGAGAGCGAGCACCAGTCTTTGACCATTGCTAAACATGTTAAGAAAGCCGGCGGCCAGCTTTTCAGGGGAGGAGCCTTTAAACCGCGAACATCTCCTTATTCGTTTCAAGGTCTCGGTGAAGAGGGGCTTAAAATCTTAAAAAAGGTTCGCGAAGAAACTGGATTGCCGGTTGTTACAGAAGTTATGGATACGGAAAATTTTGATATTGTGGAGGCGTATGCTGATATTGTGCAGATTGGCACAAGAAATATGCAGAATTTTAGTTTATTGAAGCGGGCGGGACTCTCCAGCAGGCCAATCCTTTTAAAAAGAGGCATGGCTGCGACCATCGATGAGTGGCTCATGGCAGCAGAATATATATTAGAGGGAGGAAATTCTCAGGTTATTCTATGTGAAAGAGGCGTTCGGACCTTTGTCAATCACAGCCGGAACACACTGGATCTTTCCGCAGTGCCGGTTATCCGAAAGGAAAGCCACCTGCCGATTATCATTGATCCCAGTCACGCGGCAGGAAAGAGGGATCAGGTCATTCCCTTAAGCCGAGCGGCGGTAGCAGTAGAAGCCCATGGATTGATGGTAGAAGTACATCACGCGCCTGAAGAAGCTCTGAGTGATGGGGCCCAGTCTCTTTATCCGGAACAATTTAAAGATCTGTGCGTCCAGGCGCGGTCGGTATATGATGTGCTTCACGGAAGATAAGTGCCTGATAAACTATCGGTTTATTTTCAACTTGCCAATAAAAAAGATACAAGAGCATGATAGACTCAGGGTATTCACCGGGACCGAGCGAGGAAAAGTATAAAACATTATTTTTCGTGATATTATTCATCCATTCTTTATCGTATCCGGTTGAGATTTCTTAAACAAATATTCAGATTGAGTTTTTATAAGTTTTAGGCATATATTAAGGTTTAAAATTCTCTTTCCTGGTTATCTATAATAAACAAGTGGAAGCATTTGAATGTATTGATTTTAATGTAATTTTGCTCATCCAGGTTTGGAATAAAGGTTCGAGCGTGCTTCGATAAGCCTGATTTTCTCAAGGCCCTATCGAAATTGCGAGTCGAGTGTGACCCAATATTTGGTGGTGACGGAACGCATTTGAAGGTAAAATGGACTGATTTTCCAACCCCCAAATATTGGGTCACTGAAAGGCTCTTTCAAATATGAACCCGGATACGGCCTTTCGAAAACAGGATTTATCTTAGCTATCAAACGAACCTAAACCATATAACTTGGGTTTTTAAGATAACCAGATTCTCTTTTTTCAATATACTCTTTGTATATCCAAAAACCCTGGGCGCTAAATTTTTCTTGAAGTAAAAGGAGGCTCTTATGAAATTTGTCATCATTGGTGGTGACGCTGCAGGAATGAGTGCAGCAAGCCGAGCAAAAAGAAGCCGGCCTGATTTAGATGTGACTGTGCTGGAAAAAAGCATGGATGTTTCTTACAGTGCCTGCGGCATGCCGTATAATATCGCGGATAACGACAGAGAAATGGCCGATCTTGTCGTGCGGGAGGCCAAGGTCTTCAGGGAAAAACAGGGGATTCAGTTACTGACAGGACATCGCGCGGATCGATTAGACCCTGTAAATAGAACGGTTACAGGTGAAACCGTTGAGGGGAAGGGGTTTGATTTAGATTATGACAGGCTTTTGATCGCAACAGGTGCTTCCGCAATCGTCCCAGATTTGCCAGGCTTTGATTTGCCGGGTGTGCTTGCCCTTAAGTCCCTTGAAGATGGGAGAAGAATTAAAGAGTTTATCAGGAAAAACAAGGTAAAAAAGGCGGTTATCATCGGCATGGGATATATTGCCCTTGAGATGTGTGAAGCGCTTTGTGAACTGGGAATTGAAGTTGAAGTGGTAAAACCTAGACCGGTTTTTCTACCCTGGACGGATAAAAAAATGGCCGGCGTTGTCAGGGAAAAACTGGAAGCCAATGGTGTCCGACTTCATTTAGGACATGGTATAGAAAAAATTGAAAGAGACAAGGACACATTTCATCCGGTAGGTTTAAAACTTGTGTGTTCGGATCTTGAAATTGCGTGCGGCATGATTCTGGTTGCCATAGGTGTAAAACCCAACAGCAACCTTGTTTCCGGAACCAGCATCAAACTATCGGTTGATGGGGCTATTGCTGTGGATAACCGGTTGAGAACATCTGATAAGATCATTTATGCTGCAGGCGATTGCGCTGACGCGTATCATGTGGTTACCGGAAAGAAAACATGGATTCCCTTAGCCCTGCGTGCAAACATGTCCGGAAGGGCGGTAGCGGATAATATTTGTGATAGGGAAGTATCTTTGCAGGGTGTCGCCGGAACATCGGTTTTTAAAGTATTCGATCTTGAGGTGGCACGAACAGGGTTGACCGTGGAAGAAGCTAAAAAGTCAGGGTTTGATCCGGCAACGGCCGTCATACAAACACATTCCCGGGCGCATGCCCACCCTGGCGGTTCAGACATCTGGGTGCAGATGATTGGGTGCAAACAAACAAACCGCTTGCTGGGTGTGCAGATGGTTGGTGCTGAAGGTGTTGCGCATCGAATCAACGCGCCGGCTGTGGCACTTCACAATCAGATGACCGTGGAAGAATACAGTCATTCAGAC
>JAFDFT010000629.1 GCA_019309685.1 Deltaproteobacteria bacterium | reverse complement strand
TTTTCAACCTTCCAGAAGTGATCCTTTTCTCCCGCAGAAAGCCCAGTCATTCCTTCTTCCAGCACGGTCTCTCTGGTAAATTCAATCTTCTGTTTGACATATCCAACACGGTAATTTTTCGGTACCGCAATACTTCCCGAATCCCATTTTTCCTCACCGCATATCATTCGAAAAAGCGTAGTCTTGCCATGACCGTTCCTGCCAACCAGCCCGACCCTCTCTCCTTTGTTTATATTAAAACTGGCAGCATCAAAGAGTGTATAATCACCATAGCCTTTGGTTAAGTTTTCAGCTCTAATCAATTATTCGTCCTTTATTGTACATATTGTTGCGCCAACAAAATATCCCGCCTTCCAGCACGGATACCGGAATTCCCAAGTCCTGCTCTTTATTGACTGTATCGATGTTTTCAAGAGCAGACTGGCTGAAAAGATGAATGAGTGCCTGGTAAGCCCCGCGTTTCCGGCTGGCTTTTTCAAAATGAATATAAGCCGTCTTTTTATGGATACTTGCAATTGTAAACCCTTCGATAACACCATCAAGATAAATCGCACCAATTTTAAGACCCAATGTTTTGCATAGGGAAAGCGCTTTTGTAATCGCTTCATTCTCTTTGGCAATAAAATCAGTAACCGGCTTGTTAGCCTTCTGCATCCTCTCGGTGTAATCTTTCATCCAGTATTGTTGGAAATCGGAGACTTCATCTATCATGCCATACGTTAAATCCTTATACTCCGGATTTTTGTCCAAAAAATGCGTCAGGTTTTGCCGTAGAGTCCTGAGGGACGGCATATTAAAAGTCCCATAACTTGCCATCCCGTACAGGTAGTCAAAACTGTTTCTATCCTTTACGATATTCAGCTTCTTTTTTGTTTCCTGTTTGAGCACCTCAACCTGATGGTATGGCACACACGTAAATCCAGCTTCTTCTGATTCCGTTTTCAGCCAGTCCAGGCAATCTAAAATGGTTTCATCCAGCCGGTTATTGCCCACAGGCGGATACAGGCTCACTTCCTTTTCGCTACGTGTCCGGATTATCACATTATTATTCATTGTACTGAGACTGATCTGCCTTCCTGCTGCATCATAAACAAAAAGGTTTTCAAACGTAACATCACTGGGAACAACCGGCATTTTCTCCAGATATGACAGGTATTGAAGCCTGTCCCCAATATCAATCTGTTTCATATCCGGAAATTCGGGAATATTTTCAGGATCAAGAAACAGTACATGATATGGTCTTCCCCCGTATTCTTTTGGGTCATCTTCTTTAAATCCCAGTTTTTTATAATAATCTAATTTTTCATATTCATAAAAAGATTCCACGTAGAGTCTTTTCTTTTCTCTAAACGCGAAGACTTTGGCTGCCTCTATAAGATTGGTGCCAAAGCCTTTCTTTTGATATTCAGAAATGACGGTTACTATTCCTATGGCCAGAGAATCCTGATTGTATTCTCCATCCGGGCTCCTTCTTTCAATTATCAGCGAACCCTTGACCTCATCGTTGTCTTTTACGACATAGCATCTTTCTTCCTTTAAAGCGGATATAATATAGTCATCTGAATCCCAGTAAAAATTATCAATGTCCAGCCGCAGTAAAGCGTTTAGCTCTTTTACCGCACCCAAATCATCACGTGTCGCTTTATCAACGTTCGTCATTTTATCAATATCTAAGTGCCGCATAGTTAATTTGCAACTTGCTCTTTTACCTCAATAGAGGGATTAGTTTCCCAGAATATGCCTTGAAATTACCAGTCTCTGTATTTCGGACGTTCCCTCATACACCCGGGGTTGTCTAATTTCGCGGTAAAGCCTTTCTGTTATCGATCCCCTGAGAACACCATATCCTCCGTGAATCTGGAGGGCTTGGTCCACCACCCGCCAGGCCATTTCGGTGGCGTAGAGTTTGGCCATGGAGGCTTCTTTGGTTACCCGTTCCGATACTTCATCTCTCATCCAAGACGCCCGGTAGACCAGTAATCGAGCGGCATCGAGCTCTGTGGCCATGTCCGCCAATTTAAATTGGGTATTTTGAAATTCGGCAATCGTCTTACCAAACGCTTTTCGATTTTTAGAATACTCGATAGCCTCTTCATATGCCCGTTGGGCCACTCCGAGCGCATGAGCACCGACACTGGTTCGCATGAAATCAAGAGTGGTCATGGCAATGCGCATGCCTTTATTCGGCTCACCTATCAAATTTCCCTTTGGGATACGGCAATCATTAAAGGTCAATTCCCCAATAGGATGAGGCCCCATCAGCTTCATCGGTTTTCCGTCAAAGCCAGGGGTTCCCTTCTCAATAATAAAGGCCGAAATTCCACGAGCACCTTGATCCGGCTCAGTTTTGG
>JAFDFT010000161.1 GCA_019309685.1 Deltaproteobacteria bacterium | reverse complement strand
ATGATCGCCACATTGGGGCCTCCTTTTTCCAGCCCGTCAAACAGCCCCGGTACTGAATGGGGTTGGGCCGAAATCGCCTTGGGCCAAACTGCTGCCACGAATTTTGTCATCAACATATTGACATCGGGGATTTCAAAAAGAACTTTGACCAGCATCTCTTGATTGCCGGCACTGTACAGGGTAGCAACCTGGACATCGGGCTTCGATTGTTCCAGCACCTTTTTTAAGCCCAGTTCGACGACGCTGGAAGCATAAGCAATTCTGCCGACTTCATAATCGGTTTTTACCAATCGGGCGTCGTCAATCAGATCGGTCACAATCCCTTTGCCGGGAATGGTCTTCTGCAAGGCGATGGACAGTGACGACTCAATTCCAACCGTTTTGTCACTACCGATCAATTTGTTCAGTGTATCGCCGAACGTTTTTCCGACCGGTGCCGGATATTCATAGTACGTGTGGTAGTCCACTTCAATCAAAATTCTTTGTTCAGCGTGACTGACTTCCAGAAGCGGTACCACCAGTTGCGGTTTACCTTCTGCCTGTACAATGAGGAAAAACGGCCTTTCAAAAGGGAGATAAGCAAAATTCGTCAAGTAATACACATTATCCGTATGAGCAGATACATAAAAGTCCAACTCTTCCTTTGCCATCATCGACCTGATTTTATTTATCCTCAAGTCAAGTTCCTCTTTGGATGGTGAGGTGGTGATAGGTTCAACAATGCGTGTCATGTTTTCCTCCGTTTAAAAATTTTAAGGATAAAGTCCAAAACTGCTGCTTTAACCTTTTTAATTTGGAGAATAATCCAGCCCGAATCTCTTTAATAAATCAAGAATCTGATACTGGTAAAAAGAAAACGAATCCCCTGTTAAATCATTGAATTGATAAGAATTTACTTTTTGGAAACGGAGTTTAACAAAATCCACCCTTGCATGTCAAACCAAACTCAATCGCATTATGTCGTGAGGGAACTCGCTGGCTGGATTTGGGCGCTTTGGCCTGCAGAGGAGCTGATTCCAAGATGGTTAATCAAATGTCAACATTTCACCATCGCCCCCTTAATCCTTACAAGTGTTTGTTATCTGGTGTTATTAGCATTCTTTCTATCTATCGATTTTATGCTATATTTTCCCGCGTGCTTCGAGTACCTTGAACAGGTTAGCGAAGGCGACTTCAGTGGCCAATTCCCTCCCCATTGCAGCAGCCGGTGCGAATTTTCGGATGAAGTCTATTTCCTCGTCACTGGGTGGCTGGGTCGCCGATAGATTTTCTGAAATTTTTAACTCCCAGGGAACGTCCTTTTGGATATCTTTCACGGTTATTCCCGGGTGCATTTCAACCAGAACCATCTCTTTTGTTGCAGGGTCGAATGCAAATATGCCTTTCTGGGTAATCAGTTTGGTGGGGCCGCTGCCTTCTGGAAACAATCCGCACCGGTCTCTCTCATCTCCGCCGCCCAGGTAACCGGGAGATGTAAAATATTCGAGTTCTTCCACAAACTCGCCGCCCCGCATGGTGAGTACTGTGCGTTTGGAATAGGAGATAAAGTCAGCTGCTCCACCCGATCCCGGCAGCCGTAAGTCCGGTTTGTAATAATCACCGATGGATGTGGTGTTCAGATTGCCAAACTTGTCGATCTGCCCGACCCCCAGGAAGCAGATATCCACAAAACCCCTGTATGTTGTGGTGAAAGCGGTGAAAAGATCGGTGGCACAGGCGTATCCTTTGCAGGCCATGGCATCGGCGATGTGATTGGGCGGAATAAGGGGTTCAAAATCGATCATGCCGGCTTCCATCATCAGGTTGGCCTGGGGCGCATGCAGTGCTTTTGCCAGGGCGCCGGCCGTGGTGGGCAACCCCACGCCGAGGATGACATTGTCGTAGTTGTTGATTTCTCTGGCCACGGCAATGATCAACAGTTCGTTCAGAGTATATTTTTTAGCCATGTAAAAGCCCCCTCTCTTCAAGCAGATTTTCGATTTCCTCCATGGTCAGTCCTGTCCCTCGATCTTTACCGTTTTCGTCCCATGTGGAGTGAAAAGCGGATCCGTAGTTGGCCGGTGCCGAGTACAATGGTTTGGCCACGAGTTTCTGGAGCCAGTCGCTTCCAAACCGTTCCACGTAATGATCAATATAGGCCTGGCGATCCTGACAGCTGAATATCCATTCATCCATCCATTCTTCCAAGCTCTCCCTGCCGGCGGCGGCCGTAACAAACAGTCCATACATGAGCTTGTCCTGGTTGTAATGGCCCACCACTTCGGTGGGATGGGCTCCCCAGGGCACTTCGATGACGGCATCGGCCCTGAATGCCGGGATAATCGTGTGGTGCGGACTGGAGCGGATGATCTCGGTGTCGACGATCTCCTCGCATGTGATGATTATTTTTTTGCTGGCCAGGGCTGCTGCAGGCACACTGCCGATGGCACCCCAGTATTGGGCGTTGCCGAATTTGTCTGCCCGCTGCACGTGGACAATACAGACATCCGGGTTTGCAGCCGGCACCGTAACCACATCCTTACCGGTGTAAGGGCACTTGATGATGCGGTATTTGTCCTCACCAAGGAAACCGCGTTTTTTAAAAAGATCCGTCACCATGATGCCTTCGAAGACTTGCATGAATGAAAATCCGTGCATCCCCGCCATCAGCCTGGCATTATAGTTGAAGTTGGTATAATCTTCCATTTGCAGAGAGCCGTCCTGCAGAGCTCGCTCCACCGCCGAACCGCCGTTTCTTCCGCCGGAGCGCATGACATATGTCGTCACCAAACGCTCCACCGCACCGGCGGCCACCAGCAATTCAACATCCAGGATTCCGGATTGTGAATACAGGGTAAAACCTTTTTTGCCCTGCCGCAGGATTTCGAAAACCAGCTCCATGCAGGTGCCAACCGTATAATTCCCGATAATCAGATTATCGCCGTCGTTTACGAACTTGCTAACTGCATCAGGTGCACTCATTACCTTTTCGATCGGTTTTGCCATAACATGTCCTTTTTTTATAGCCGTTTTGGCCTTTTCTTGATTTTTCCTATATCTTTTCGATGAAATCGAAATCTTCTGCTAAAGATATCCGGCGTTCAAGCTCAAACACCGTACCATAAGAATTATGAATCACTCCTCCATCCGTCCGCCAAGAAACGACAGGTTGTATACCACCGGTTTAGTTAATTGACAAGAATTTGTGATACCTTGTATTACTCAATTTAAAAAACAATCGCCAAATCAATAACCGCAATATTTTGGGGATGGGTGTAGGCTGGCTGGATTTGGGCACGTTGGCCTGCAGATGATCTGATTCCAGGACAGTTATGAGGGGCTTGATTTAACTTGAACAACAGCACCCTCACCTATTTATGAAGGGCCACTGTATAGGCCACACGCATAATCACCTCTTCCGGTAGTTCAACGATAATATCTGTTTCATCCAGATTCCACGTGACGGGTCCATAACCAAGCAGTTCAACCGAGCTAAGAGAGTCTGGGATTATATTTATTATACGGACCGGGCCGGAAATGAGATCATTGAGTATAATAGCAAACACGGTTTCTTCATTCTGGGTAAATCGAATGTCGTTACCAGAGGTTGTTTTGCCTTCGGCCTGAATCCAAGGTTTGGATGCGTAGATGGCAGTGCCGTTGATCGCCAGCCAGGCACCGACCTGCTCAAGTCGTTTTCGCTCGATATCCTGAATATCCCCATTCATTTTGGGCCCTACATTGAGCAGAAGATTGCCATTCTTTGACACAATATCGATCAAGCTATGGATTAATTCTTTTTCAGACAGCTTAACGCACTCAGGCTCTATTTGATTATATCCAAAACCAAGGCCCATCCCTCGAGTAACCTCCGCCTTCTCAGCCATTATCGCTTCCATGTTTGTATATTCAAGTGTTCTGAAATCATAATGGGGAGGAGGGGTGCTTTGAAGGGCAGATAAGTTGTTGCCGCCCAGTTGAATAAGGAATTTCAACAATCCGTGGAAGATGTCTCGAAGCCAAGAGTTTTGGAACCGCTTGGCCAGCGGGGTTAGAACGGACCAGCGATCATTAACGACGCCTTCGGGCACTGCTTCATAATAATCCCGTATCATTTCCCACAAACCTTGATTACCCGGATAAGAAAAGTCGTTCCAGAGGACTGCCGGCTTATAGCGGGTAATCAATTCCCGTAAGTGGGTCTCTACATAGGGGACGAATTCAGCATCGATGGGCAATGCAGAAGTAAAATCAACCAGTGTCCGGCCAGACCGAGGGTTCCACGCCCAATCCACGCCGCCAGAATAATAAATGCCGAATTTCATTCCACGATCTCGTACGGCATCAGCCATTTCACCAACAATATCCCGGTCGGAATACCAGTTCGGCTTTTTGGGATTAGGGTGATCACTGGGCCACATAAGAAAGCCGTCATGATGCTTCGTAACCAATACGACATATCTGGCTCCGGCAGCGGCAAACAGATTTGCCCATTCTTCCGGATGCCACTCGCTCAACGCCCCCTTAAATATTTGGCCGAAATTATCATAAGAATATCCCTCACCATAATTCTCCACATGATATTGGCGGGTAGCACTGCCTTCAAATTGCAGGGCGTTCCAATACCATTCCACATAAGGCATATGCAGAAAAAAGTCATCATAATGATTGGCAAGGGCATCATTGATATCACTATCTATGGGAGCAAAAGCCGGAACAGCATAGGGTCCCCAGTGAATGAAGATGCCGAATTTGGCTCTATCGTACCAGGCTGGTAATTCCCGCTGGTTGAGTTCATTGATAATGGCTTCTTGCTCGGGTGGCAGCGGCTCGGCACATCCAAAGGTTAGAAAAGCAGCAATTATACTTATCAAAAACAAAAAAATTACTCTGATAAAATTCATCTGCCCGCCCTCCATTGTTTGATTCAAATGGCCTTTTCCTTCTTTGAAGTCACTTCAACTGATGGATATATCCGTCAGATCAATTGACTTTAACGATATTACTGAGTGGAGCCTTTTGGTTGCTTCGGTAACGCCCATGACTGCCGGAATGCCGTATTCACTTGCCAGCAAGGCCTCACATGGGCCAGCAGGCCTTCGGTTTCGGTCATAAACCCTCCGATAAATGGTCCTCTGGGCCGGTATTCTTTATTTCCCTTTGAAGGCGGGTTTGCGTTTTTCCAAGAACGCCATGCGTCCCTCGTGAGCATCGTGACTTGCGCCACAGATCTGTTGAAAGCCACTTTCCAAGTGCAGTTGTTCTGCATATGAATTGTCAGCGCTTTGCCAATACGACTGGCGGATAAGGCCCAATGACACAGTGGGCCCCGAGGCTAAATTTTGCCCCAGCTCCAGTGCTTGGGAGATTAATTCGGTATCTTCGAAAACCTGATTGATCAAACCCCAATCAAGCGCTTTTTCTGCGGGTAGCCTTTGAGCCAGCAATGAAAGTTCCATAGCACGAGCCAGACCAATCATCCTGGGAAGCAACCAGGTAGCACCGCCATCAGGAATGAGCCCAACATTGCGAAACGCCTGTAGAAAATACGCGGATTTTGCAGCCACCACCAGATCTCCCATCAATGCCAATGTCATCCCGATACCTGCGGCGGGCCCATTAATAGCTGTAATAACTGGGATTTTTAAGTTTTTTAATTTCAAAAACAGGGGGTTATAAGTAGCATCCAGCGATTGGTCAACCAATCTGCCATTTGCTTCATTTCCAAGGGAGTTCAACGCTTTAAGGTTTGCACCGGAACAGAATCCGCGTCCCTCCCCCGTGATCAGCAAACAACGGACGTTATTGTCTGGGTTTTCGATTTGTCCCATGGCATATTTCAATTCGCTCAACATGATCAGGGAAATAGCATTCAACACTTTTGGGTTGGCTAACGTCAAAACGGCCAGGTGGTCGTCCCTGATCTCTAGTTTTATTTCTTGGTAGTTCATTTTTAGCCTTCTGTTGGTTAATTTCTGAATTGAGTATGATATTCGAGA
>JAFDFT010000160.1 GCA_019309685.1 Deltaproteobacteria bacterium | reverse complement strand
GCAAATAGAAAGTTCATAAAAGAAAAACGATAAATACAAACAGAAATGGAGAAAACACATGGATATTATTGAAGCGATTCATCAAAGAAAAAGTATCAGAGGATTCAAGCCCGATCCCGTTTCAAAAGATATTTTATCTGAAATACTGGAATCAGGCTGCAAGGCCCCCTCGGCAATGAATACTCAGCCCTGGGAATTTATTGTAATAACAGGTGATGTTCTTAATAAACTAAAGTCGGCCCTGGTTGAAAAATTAAACAACAGTGAGCCGACGCAGCCGGAACATCAGGTAGTAAGCTGGTCCAATGACAGCATATATAGAAAACGCCAGATAGAGCTGGCCAAAGGGCTCTTTAAAGTCATGGATATCCCCAGGGAGGATAAAAAGAAAAGAGCGGAATGGATGGAAAGAGGGTTTCGCTTCTTTGACGCTCCGGTAGGCATTCTCATGTTGACGAATAACTCATTAAGTGATTCCGGACCACTGCTCGATGTTGGAGCAGCAATGCAAAATATCTGCCTGGCTGCACTCAAATTCGGCCTTGGTACCTGTATTGAAGATCAAAGCGTACTATATCCCGCGGTTTTGAGAGAAATTGCAGACATCCCGGATAACAAGCGGATTATTATTGCCATTGCCCTCGGATACCCGGATTGGGACTTCCCTGCAAATCAATTATCGATCGGACGGGAATCTCTCGATAATAATACTCGTTGGATAGGATTCTAAGCCATCATTGATCAGAAAACATTCCAGCGCTTGATGGATACGATCGAAGATGCCCGGCAAAACATTTAAGATGATTTATAAGTTTGTTACCTGAATGAAGTGGTTGATATAATGGTCTTGCTTCGCATATTTGTCTTTTCTCTTTTCCTGATACTCCCCTTAACAGCAGAGGGTGAACGCTATACGTGGCTGGAAGATAAGCATATTAAAATAAAAGTAGCCGGTACCATCGATACACCCAACGGATATGAAAGGATAAATACAGAAAAAGGATCTTTTGCCCACTGGCTTCGCCACCTGCCCCTTAAAGCAAAGGAAAAACCGGTCTATCTTTACAATGGCAAAAAGAAGTTAAATCAGGATGCCCATTTTGCCGTAATAGATATCGATACAGGCCGTAGGGATCTTCAGCAGTGCGCGGACGCTGTGATGAGATTAAAAGCTGAATACCTGTATTCCAAAAAAGACTATGCTGCAATTCATTTTAATTTTACCAGTGGTCACATTGCTTCTTTTACCAAATGGGCTGACGGATTTCGGCCAGTTGTTAGCGGAAACAGGGTTTCCTGGATAAAAAAAGCTGCCGCAGGTTCGTCATATGGCAATTTCAGAAAATACCTGGATTCTGTTTTTACCTATGCCGGAAGTTACTCATTAAGCAAAGAATTGAAATCTGTTTCTGATATCGCGAATATGAAGATTGGTGATGTGTTTATTAAGGGAGGATTTCCCGGTCACGCGGTTATGGTCGTTGATATGGCATACAACAAAAATACAGGGAAAAAGGTGTTTCTTCTGGCCCAATCCTATATGCCCGCGCAGGACATTCATATCTTGAAGAACCCGAAAGATGGAACCCTTTCCCCGTGGTATGATATTGAATTCGGCTCGACCCTATACACGCCTGAATGGACCTTTTACAAGCAGGAACTTAAAAGGTTCCCACAATAGCAAACCCCGCTTCAGTAGCGGGGTTCATATTTAAGCTTTTATATAAAACTCAGTTAATATCTTCAGGAGTTGTCGTACCTATACGACCGCTTCCACCGCCTGTGAATCCACCACCATTCCGTTGGATTATCCAGGACCATCTTTTCAATTGATTCATTCATTTTTTTCAGGTTAGTGTACTTATCTGCTTCTTTATCTCCTGTGTTAACAATATCAATTGGCGGCCAGATAATAACTTCATGCTCCATCCAACCCTTACGCTTCACATATATGGGTAATACAGTAGAACCTGTTTTCATCGCCAGAACTGCAGGGCCTTGAGGTGTTGACGCTTTAATTCCAAAAAACTCAACGCCAACATCGCCTTTCCTTGCATCCTGATCAACGGCCAGCCACAGCAGCCCTTTTTTCTTCAGACAGATAAATGACTTCTTAATCGCCTGTTTTCTCGGATGAAGAGGGATTGGATTGAGACGTAAAGTCTTTTTTAAATCCCAAAGAAAAGAACTTATATTTTTATCTTCCGGTTCTTTAAACATATACGATATAGGATAGCCTTTCATTGTAAGGCCCACAACCATATAGATAAAATTCCCCACATGATTTCCCAGCCCAATAACGCCGTTACCATTGCTCAAAGCTTTTTTTAAATGCTCCTCTCCGGTAACGGTCATTTTCTCAAAAGCCGTTTGCGGCCGTTTGGGAATAACAATGAGCTCACACATAAGCCGTATAATATTTTTCATGCTTTCTTTAGCAATATGCTTTAGCTCTTTTTCAGACAGCCTTCCCTTATACACAAACCTCAGGTTGTCCATGGCCAGTCTTCTCCAGTAGAACCCAATATACCAGAATGCTGATCCAAAAATCTCCGCTAACGCATGGATAAAAACCTCGGGCATTTTAAATGCCAGGGCAAATAATAATTTAGCAGGCCACGATACTATTTGTATAAAATAAATTCTAACCTGCTTTTTAAGTTTTTTTAGCTTTCTTGATTTTTTCATTTCTTATATTCTTTTCAGATAGTTCCGTAACGAATAGGTTAATGATTCTAATCTGACCGATTTGGTGTGAGTGTATATCAAAATACATTGAAGGTGTCAAAAGCGAGAGATAATTTCATGCCTTATCTTAGAATCTATATTTCCAATCCAGAAATGAGTACTTTTTTGTGAGATCAAGAAAATCAAGGTTCCGTTTCCATAACGGAAAAATCAGCGACATTCCATAAAACTCATAACAACCCTTTTCATTTGACATGTATTCCCCAGTTTTCTATATTCCTGCAATGTAAAATGAACTTTCAATTATCTAGTGCCCATCCATAAATTCAGTTTTAAAAAAAGGCACTATAAAAGGTTTCCAATTCATAAATGAGTAATTTTTCGCAAGGTCAAGGAAATCAAGGAATTGCGCGGAGATGTACTTGGGTACATCGCACAAGCAATTCCGCAGATTGACACAGAGATTGCGGGAAATAGCCATTTATGGATGGAAACTATCTAACCAAACAGACAATTGATGAAAAACATTTTCATAACTGGTGTATCCGGATATATCGGTGGAAAAACCGCGAAAGCCCTCGCACAAAGGAACGATGTTCATTCCATTGTCGGTATAGATATCTCAGCACCAAACAATTCACACAAAAAACTCACCTTTATTAAAAAAGACGTACGTGACCCGCTCACAGACCTTCTTAAAAACCATGAAATCGACTCAGTAGTCCATACAGCATACGTTCTGCCGCCGATTCACAATAAAAAACTAATGGAAAACATTAATGTATCCGGTACTGAAAACATTTTGAGTGCGTGTATTGAAACCAACGTTTCCAGATTGATTTACACAAGCTCCGCAACCGCTTACGGCTTTCATCCGGATAACGAAGTCCCCCTGACAGAAGAGAGCGCACTTCGCGGCAATGATGATCTCACGTACAGCAAGAACAAAAAGGAAATAGAGTTCTTAATGAAAAAATTCATTGAGAATTATCCGGATATTGCTGTTACCATATTACGGCCCTGTTATGTGGTGGGCCCCGGTTTTGACAACCCCATGTCAAACTATCTCAAAAAACCGATGGTTCTGCTCCCGAAAAAAACAGCCCCCATGCAGTTTGTGCATGAAGATGATCTTATCCGGATTATCATCCTCTGTCTCGAGAAGGCAATCACCGGTATTTTCAATGTCGCCGGTAAAGGGACCATGGAATTAGAAGAAATGGTAGATCTTTTAGGTAATAAAATTATACGGTTACCCGACTCTGTATTGAAATTCCTTAACCAGATGTTGTGGTATTTAAGGATAGCGGAAGCACCCAGTTCAGGCATCAACCAGGTGCGCTATCCCTGGATTGCTTCACCTGAAAAGCTGATTCAGGAGACGGGTTTTGCATACGAATACAATACAAAATCTGCTTTCAAAGATTTTGTCAGGTCTGTTGGCGAAACCGGCTAATACCTGAATCTTGCATGAAAATTAAGGAGAAACCTATTCGATGAGTCATAATATGTGTTCCAGCAACATTCATGCATTGAAGTATTTTACCCATATGGTAAAAATAGAATGCATCGCTTTTTCTCCTCAATTTTCACCCTATGGGCGAACCAGAGACTTCCATATGCTGCGTTACTAAGGGCTCGCAATAGTTCACTATAGTTTCACCCTTAGATGCAGCTTGTTGAGCGCAAGCGAAATTCCGCTTGCGGGGCCTATGAAAGTCTCCAATTCGTGCAAAATTCAGGTAACATAGGATCTACATTTTTCACCCTAATAGATAGTAGACGGAAATTAGTTAGTGTCCGTCCAGAAATTAGATATTTTGTTCGAGTTCAAGGAAGGCGAAAACTTTAACCGGAGGAATACATTGAGTATTTCGAGGATTAAAATTTGAGCCTGACAAAGAAATCGGGCAAAATAGCAATTTATGGATGGGCACTAGTTAATATAAAAATTTCAGCGTGATAAATTAGTTATGTATTCAATTAGTTATCGTTTTTTATTTTTTGTTCCTTAAAAAAAAGGGAGGTAAGCCATGGGATTGAGAGAGCTGAACATCGACTTAACAAAAGAGCATTTGACACTTTGGACCGAAACCAAGAAATTCTTAAGCGAGACCTGGCGTCCGGCTGCCATGGAATTGGATCAGATGGCCGATCCGGCTGATGTTATTGCAGAAGGGTCTGTGCTGTGGGATGTGCTGCGCAAAACGTATGAATTGGAATATCACACCATGGCGATCCCTGAAGAATTCGGTGGAATGGAGATGGATCCTTTAGGCGGAGCTCTCCTCAGTGAATTAATGGGATGGGCCGCACCTGGTCTGGCCGTTAGTTGGGGGGTTTGTACCACACCGTACGCTTACGCTGCCTATTCACCCGCACCCGAGCTGCAGGACCTGGTAAAGAAGTTCTGTGCGGATAAAGAAGCAAAGTACACAGGATGCTGGGCCATTACCGAACCGGATCACGGTTCGGACTGGATAATGTTCGACGGGGATGATTCCGGCAATCCCGATGTGGCCGCTCAAGTCCGGGCAGTGCTGGACGGCGATCATTATGTGATCAATGGCCAAAAATCCGCATGGGTCAGTAACGGCACTTTTGCCTCACATGCCGCCCTTTGGGTGTGCATGGACCCGTCCAAAGGAATGGATGCCGGCGGTATCGCAGTCGTCCCCCTGGATCTGCCCGGTATCTCCCGGGGCAAACCGTTAAACAAGCTTGGGCAACGGGCATTGAACCAGGGGGAGATCTTTTTTGATAACGTGCGTATCCCCAAGTACATGATGGTGGCGGATACTCCGGATATGTACAAATTCTTCAGTAATGCGCAGTTGGGATTGGCCAATGCCTGGATGGGATCCGTTTTTACCGGATGCGCCCAGGCAGCCTTGGAAGAATCCCTTAATTACGCTCAGACGCGTATTCAAGGGGGTAAACCCATTATCAATCACCAGAATATTAAACTAAAAATCTTTGACATGTTTGCGTCAATTGAAGCCGCCCGGTCATTGTCCCGGCGAGTGGGGGTATACAACGCGAATCAGCTGAAACAAATGCTGCCTCCGGCTGTGCATTACTCCATGGCGTCCAAGGTGCTGGCTACGGAAACCGCGTTTAGAGTGGCCAGTCAGGGGATACAGATCTTCGGCGGATACGGTCTTTCCAAGGAATATCTGATCGAAAAGCTTTTCCGGGATGCTCGGGCTGCAATGATCGAAGATGGTGTTAACGAAACACTGGCGATTGATGCAGCGGAAAGATTATCAAAAGGCCGAAATGTCTGAACGGTCACTGAGGCC
>JAFDFT010000159.1 GCA_019309685.1 Deltaproteobacteria bacterium | reverse complement strand
TAACATTTTAACATTGATGCCTTTTACCTATATGGTAAAAGGAAAATTAATCTCTTTTTTCTCTTTTTTTTTCACCCGATGGGCGAACCGGAGACTCCCATATGCCGCGTTACTAAGAATTCGCAATAGTTTAACTATGGCTTCACCCTTAGATGCAGCTTGTTGAGCGCAAATGGAATCAGAAGTTAGCCAGATCAAAATCGGCACATTCAAGGTCGGAATTATCGGTCTGAAAAGTGCCTTGGAACAAATTGCTCAAACCCACTCGGAAAAGTCTGATAAGGAGGTGGCAAATAAGCTGTTGGATCTGCTTTCTGCAAAAAATTATATCCCTGATCACGTCCGTGAAAGTTACGGGCAAGCTTTTGTCAGGGAATTTAGAAAGCTTGTCGGACAGACCTATGAAGAAGATAATAATCGTGGACTTGAAATAAAAGTTCTTGGCCAGGGCTGTGCCCAGTGTGATCGGCTTGAAAAACACATTATGGAAGTATTGAGTGAAATGGGCCTTCCCGCTGACCTGGAGCACGTAAGAGATATTCAAGAAATCGCGAAATATAAGGTCATGGGTGTGCCGGCCCTTATCATTAACGGAGAGGTAATGTGCAAGGGTAAAGTGCCGTCAAAAAAACAACTGAAGAAATGGCTCGAAAAAACCGCTGAAAAAAGATAAGGTCTTAATCATGTGACGCTTTAAGGTATGAAAAGTTAACGTTTTCAATGAGAACAATCATCAACAGTACTTCAGTCATAGGAGGTAAATACTAGATGACGCTACTATTCTGGGTTGACATCATCGGTTTATCCTTATCCATTCTGATTGCCGGTTCTCTGACAATTTTAGTCGTAGGCGTTGATCCTAAAAATAAGGTGAACCGATCATTCGGTTACTTCACAGGGTCAATATTCATGTGGACGGGGTCTGCACTTCTCCTCCGTATATCCCTGTGGCTCGATCCTGTAATCCAAACCGGGCTGTTTTTGCCGAACACCCACCTGTGGCTTAAAATCGCGGCTGTATCAGTTGCACTGATATGTATCCTTTCGCTGATGTTCACAGTAACCTATCTTGACCGCCGCACACGTTACACTGATTTTGCCATTGCTTTAGGTTTTCTATTGATCATCCTTTTGGTTGCACGCACCTTTTTCACCCCCATGGCAACTATTTCAGAAGTGGGTTTAAACGCGAACGGCCTTATCTTTACTGAGATGAGCACATCGGGTCTGGTGGTATTATTGGTGCTCAATTTGTACATCCTGAGCTCTATCATCCTTTTCCTGCAAGAGCGCCAACGCACAGAAGCCAAGTACTTGGCGCTATGCTTCCTTATTTTATTATTTGCGCTTGTATCCAGAACCTTCACACATGCTCCGTTTCCGTTTTTATCTTTCTCCAATGCCCTGAGCGCCTTGATACTGGCATACGCTGTAAGCAGCAAACAGATTTTTAATCCGCTGAAGGCGCGTACCATTCAGCTAAAAGAAGAGATCGAGGAGCGTAAGAAAGCCGAGGAAGACTTGGTCGAAGCACAACAAAGATATCAAGCTTTATTTAACTCAAAGACCAACCTTGTTTTTGTTATGGATGCGGAAGGCAATTTCATTGATGCAAACGCTCCAGCTCTTGAGCTTTTTGGATATACAAAAGAGGATATCCCTGATTTGAACTATCTCCAATTACTGCATCCAGATCAAAATGTTGAGATGATAGCTAATGAGATGATAGATTTGCTGGAAACCGGTGCCCAAACTGAACCTTTAGAAGTCAAGTTGAAAAGCAAAGACGGCAAAACAATTTACATCCAGTCTGGTGGAACCATTATTTCCGGGAAAGAAGAGATTATTGGCGTCGCGCAGGATATAACGGATAAAAAGATAACAGAAGAGGCAAAACAAAAACTTGAAAAACAACTGTTACAGGCACAAAAGATGGAAGCTATTGGAACACTTGCCGGCGGCATCGCACACGACTTCAATAATTCGCTACAAGGAATTCTAGGTTTCATACAGATATTACTTTTGGATAAGCAAGAAGATACTCCAACAATAAGCAAGTATAGAAAGATAGAGGCAGCAGCACTGAGAGCAAGCGAGCTGACCCAGCAGCTTCTTACTTTCAGTCGAAGGGTGGAAAGTAAACTCCGGCCCGTTAATTTGAACCAGGAAGCACAGCAGGTTGAGAAACTCTTAAGAAGAACTATACCAAAGATGATCGATATTGAATTACATCTGGAAAAAGACCTCTATATTATAAATGCAGATCCAGCGCAGATAGAACAGGTGATGATGAATCTTGGTATTAACGCCAGGGATGCCATGCCCCAGGGCGGAAAACTAATGATTGAGACTGAAAATGTGGTCCTGGATGAAGTATATTGCAGGACACATTTGGAGGCTGTTCCAGGGGAATATGTCATGCTGAGCGTATCAGACAATGGTACCGGGATTGATAAAAATACCTCGGAATATATTTTTGATCCATTCTTTACTACAAAAGATCCTAGCAAGGGCACGGGCCTTGGGCTGGCCATGGTCTATGGGATCATACAAAACCATAGAGGCCATATCAGTTGTTACAGTGAGCCCGGGGAAGGCACCATTTTTAAAATCTATTTTCCAGCGCTTAAGGACAATTACATAAGACACCCGGAGCAGCAAGAGAAAGTAGAAGAGATTAGAAGAGGCACAGAAACGATTCTGTTGGTTGATGATGAAAATCCTATCCGTGAACTCGCAAAAGAGATACTTAGTAGCTTTGGATATAGTGTTTTTGCGGCCGCGGATGGAGAAAGCGCCCTTGAAATCTATCGAGAAAAACAAAAGCATATTTCTTTGATTATTTTGGATTTGATCATGCCAGGGATGGGTGGAAAGAAATGCCTTGAAGAAATCCTAAAAATAGATCCGTCCCAAAAAGTAGTTATTGTCAGCGGCTACTCCGTAAACGGTTCAACGAGAGATTTATTAAAAATGGGTGCTAAAGGCTACATAAAGAAGCCTTATGAAATGGGACCGATGCTGGCTGTGGTTCGCGAAGTGTTGGATCAGGAATAAAAACTCTGACTCTTTTCGTATAGAGTTCACTCATATAATAAAACCTGCGAAGGCTATTGGCAGCAGGTTGAAATCTATGTCAAAGATCATTCCACTGCGGATTTCAGCCATGGTATCTGTCCTGATTGCTTCGAGAAATTATATCCGGAATATAAATAAGAAGAAAAGATGAGCGGTACAAACCGTAAAAATATATTACCGGGCGTGAGGGTTCTCATAGTGCTCAAGAAAGACCAACGGTCCGGAAAACTAACGGAAGGTATAGTGAAGGATATCCTGACAAGGACTGACGCCCATCGCCATAGTATTAAAGTCCGCCTTCAAAATGGAGAAATCGGACGGGTTAAAGAAATATTGGGTTAATACTCATCTAATGATTCATAATCATATCACAACCCATAGTACGGGTCATTGCCGGCCTTACCCCACTATGAAAATTAAACTCCTGTCGAAAATTCGAAGACCCTATATACTTAATGCCATTGGCGGGCGGATATGATGAATTGGTACGTGTATATTATCAGATGTGGGGACGGCACCCTTTACACTGGGATCAGTACCGATGTTGAACGACGCTTGGTCGAACATCAGGAAGGAGGCCCAAAGGCCTCAAGATGTCTGAGAGGAAGGGGCCCACTTCAGCTCATGCTAAAATTGCATGCGTGCGACCGGGCACTGGAACGCAGGATTAAGCGCCTGCCCAGAGCTCAGAAGGATGCATTGATACAACATCCGGAGACCATGCATAAGATTGTGGGGCTTTGATTGAGACCGCTTCGCATAAGAAATATATGTAACACGAAGGTACGAAGGCAATGGCTGCCAACAACCTAAACGCAACTCCTGTATCTCTGCCAGTTGTCACTTGTCACCACTAGGATGCCACCATGAAACCGAGAGTAAAAGCAGATACAGCCTGGACCCCGGACGGAGGAGAGATGGTGCTTTATCAGCATGGCTACGATTTCTCGATTATGATCAACGGTCAGGATTTGATGCTTAGTCACCAGCATGAATCGGAACTGGAGCTGGCGCGGCTGGGTTGCGCGCATCTGGCGGGTCGCAAGGCGCCCAACATACTCATCGGAGGCTTGGGTATGGGCTATACCTTGCGCCAGGCTCTCGATATGCTCAACCCTTCCGCCCAAGTGGTGGTGGGGGAACTATTAGGTGCTGTAGTTAAATGGAATCGTGAGTTCTTCGGTGAACTCAACGGCCAACCGCTGGAGGACGAACGAGTTGACCTTAAGACGGGTGATATCGTCGAGCTTATCTTGCGTTCCAAGAACAAATTCGACGCGATCCTGCTGGATATTGATAATGGTCCCAACGCGATGACAAATTCAAGTAACCGCCGCCTGTACGGTCGTGAAGGAATTCAGGCCTGTCGCCGCGCACTGCGCAAACAGGGATGCCTGGCTGTATGGTCGGCTGAGCCCAGTAAGAAATTCGAGCAGATTTTAATGAGTTGCAGCTTCCATGTGCGCCGTTTTAGGGTTTCCGCTTACAAGGGGAGTAAATCGAAGTCACGTTTTGTATGGGTCGCTTCGGAGGATAAGACCATCCTCCCACGCGGTGGCGGCGAGCCACGCCCGCCGCTCAGTAAGGAGTCAAAGGGAAGTCCCAGACGGCCTCGAGATGGGCGCTAGTCGCGTGTCAGCCCTGGTGTGAAAAGGGAATCTACGAGAGGTTGTACGCAAATCATACAAACTTACTTGTGGAAAAGTTAATGATTTTTCTAAAACTTCAAATAGCATCTATAAAAAGAAAAGGACCGCATCCGAAGACACAGCCCTTTTTTGTTTTTATTTGGAATGTATTTTAAAAGATAAAATCGATTCTACCATCCCCATGTCAGATAATCATGAATCGAATTCGCGGCCTGTCGTCCTGCGCCCATGGCCAGAATAACAGTGGCTGATCCGGTTACAATATCACCACCGGCCCAAACGCCTTTTACGCTTGTTTTACCGGTTTTTTCATCAGCCTCTATGTATCCCCATTTGTTCAGCTTCAATCCTTCAGTTGATTTGGTCAACAGGGGATTTGCTCCAGCACCGACTGCGATGATTGCCAGATCGCACTCCAGCTCAAACTCTGAGCCCTTTATGGGGATCGGCCGTCGTCTGCCTGAATCATCCGGCTCGCCAAGCTCCATTTTCAGGCCTTCCATGCCAACAACCCGGGCCTTATCGTCTCCGATAAATTTGGTCGGCGCAGTGAGGAAATGAAACTCAACGCCTTCTTCTTCAGCGTGATGAACTTCAGCGCCTCTGGCCGGCACCTCCTGCCGTGATCGCCTGTATACAATTCGCGATTTTTTCGCACCCAGACGAAGGGCCGTACGCGCGGCATCCATGGCGACATTTCCCGCGCCAAGGGTAATCACGTTTTTTCCCTTGATAATGGGCGTGTCATATTCTGGAAAACGGTACGCCTTCATGAGATTGGAACGGGTTAGATATTCATTGGCAGAAAGTATGCCGATAAGATTCTCACCGGGAATATTTAGAAACGTGGGAAGCCCGGCGCCAACGCCAAGAAATATGGCATCATATCCCTGCTCAAACAGTTCGTCTAAAGTTACCGTTCTTCCAACAACCGCGTTGCATTCAACCTTTACACCAAGCTTTTCAAGAAACGCCACTTCAGAAAAAACAATATCCTTTGGAAGCCTGAACTCCGGAATGCCGTACACCAGCACACCGCCGGGCTTATGGAATGCCTCATAAATGGTCACTTCATACCCTTTTAGAATCAAGTCTCCAGCCACTGTTAATCCTGAAGGCCCGGACCCAACAACCGCCACCTTTTTCCCTGTGGGCTCCGCTTTAGGAGGAAGCTCGCCTTTTCCGTGCATCCGCTCCTGGTCAGCGGCAAATCTCTCCAAATTGCCAATGGCTACAGGCTCACCCTTTTTGCCCACAACGCACTTGCCTTCACATTGTATTTCCTGGGGACACACTCTGCCGCAAACAGCGGGAAGTGCGTTTTTCTCCCAGATTTTTCTGATCGCCTTGGTAAACTCACCCTCTTTGACCAGTTTGATAAAAGCGGGAATATCAACTTCCACTGGACAACCCTCCACGCATGAAGGCTTTTTACATT
>JAFDFT010000158.1 GCA_019309685.1 Deltaproteobacteria bacterium | reverse complement strand
GGCATTCGATGCGCGAGGTATTCCGCGACTTCTGATTGAGGCGTAATCGGATAAGCAAAATAATTTAAACATCCCGCCCGGATGGCCGCCTCTCCAATGGCTTCATTGCCTTTCATTAATACTTTACTCATCTTTGCCCTCCGTATCCCCGTCATTTGTTTCTTCTTCAGACTTCTTTGTAATCGTTATCGCTACATCAGGGCACATAATACAGCACGTTGTGCAAAAAACACAATCCTGCGGCCTCGCCTGATACGCGGGAAAATATCCTTTCGCGTTAACTTCCGTTGTTAGTTCCAGAACTTTTTTAGGACATACGTCAACGCACAGCCCGCAGCCCTTGCATCTTTCAAATTCTATTTGATACGTCGCCATGTATATTTTTCCTTTCAGAATCGTTTGCCATCAAGACAGTCAGATGGGCACCACCTACTCAATTTCATCAGCCTTCAGCCATGGAGGAACAAGCTGCCTTGCAATCGGCAGCAAAGGGCTCTCAAACCTTCCCACATCTATTTTTTGGAATACATCTATAGTAATCGCGATAAATTCTATGGGTAAACCGCTTTGAGCTGACAATTTCTTTAAAAAATCATTTCCTTCATAAATATGGTCCACTGTTGTTTCATTGATGAGATTTGGATTCCCTATAATTCCGCTCACCGATATTTTCGCCGCTTTTTCAATCCTGCTTTTCATCTCCAAGCATCCCTCTATCGTTTCCGTAAACGGCCGATAAGGGTTGACAACCTGAAGCATCCGAACCTCCCTGCCCCTTAATGCGTCAGCAAGAGATGCGAGTACTGTGACGCCAACATCATCACCCCCTGCGTCAATCAGTGTCAATTGGGCGGGCTGTTTGATCATACCCGAAACAGCAGGGCTGAGGATAGGAAGATCTGCCTGAAGATATTGCTTGGGAGGGATGACCAGATCAATTCCATTTTCAGAAAGCAAATGTCTTGCTTCCCTCGTTCTAAAATAAGGATTTACCAGGTCAAGATCAGCAATGCGAACGTTTAAACCTGATCGTTTTCTGTTTATCGTAAGGTTTATTGATATTTCTGTTTTTCCACTGCCGTAATTGCCTGCAATTACAATGATACCGTCAAGCTTAATTTCCACCTATCAAATTCCATGATAAATAAATGCATCCAAAGAGCCTGAATGTTTGGATAAAATTATAAATTTGTAATGTATTTTTATCCGTTCAGATTGTCAAGGTTTTTCAGAAATTAATGCCAGCAGTTGACATTTATATATATTAGGTCCAGCGTCTAGAGATTTAAATTCAATCATCACACGGGTGAAGTTACAGGCATACATACAAAAGGCTATCTATTTTTTCACTTTTTATATACTTTCCGATGTGTTAAAAAAACTGTTAACTTAAAATCTTCCATCTATTATGTATTGATGGTCTCGTAAAAAACAAAATTATTATGGTAACCGTCCAAACAGGCTTAGAAAAACTCATGTCAAATCCTCCGCGATCACTTTCAGAAGATCGCCTTGGCCTTTTATGCAACCCCGCATCAATTGACATACATTTCCAACATGCCCGGGAATTAATATACCAACAATTCCCTGGCAAATTAACTGCACTTTTTTCGCCTCAACACGGTTTTTTTGCCGAAAAACAAGATAATATGATTGAATCGGATGATACTATCGATCCATCACTGCAAGTCCCGGTATTCAGTCTGTATGGGAAAACCCGGGTACCCACAAAAGATATGTTTGATCGTATTGATACGCTTATCATTGATTTGCAGGATGCAGGAACACGGGTCTATACGTTTATTTATACGATGTCTTATTGTCTTGAAATAGCCGAAAAACTAGGGAAAAAAGTCATTGTACTTGACCGGCCAAATCCTGTAAATGGGATCTCAGTCGAAGGGAACTGCCTGAAAAAAGATGTCGCTTCATTTGTGGGCCGCTACCCTATTCCCATGCGGCATGGTTTAACCATCGGTGAACTGGCCATCTTATTTAACAACCACTTTAACATCGGTTGTGAATTGGACGTTATCCCAATGGAAGGTTGGAACCGAACCATGTATTTTCAACATACCGGACTTCCATGGGTTCCGCCATCACCCAATCTGCCGACACCTCTTTCAGCAATGGTATATCCGGGTCAGGTTCTTTGGGAAGGCACCAATATTTCTGAAGGCCGGGGAACGACACAACCCTTTGAATTATTCGGTGCGCCGTTCCTCAGTACCAATAAAATCATTTCAGGATTGAAATCCGAAAGCCTGAACGGTGTGATACTTAGGGAGTGTGTATTTGAACCCACATCAAACAAATGGCAGGACGCATCATGTAACGGGTTCCAAATTCATGTCACTGACCCTTCAGCATACAAGCCTTATGCAACGACCCTTAAACTGCTAAGAGCTGTATACATGTATCATACAGACGAATTTGAATGGAAATCCCCCCCCTATGAGTATGAAATGGAAAAACAGCCAATCGATCTTTTAATTGGTAATAAAAATATCCGTCTTCGAATCGAAGCGGGTGATAACGTTGATGAGATCGAAAGTTCCTGGCAAATTGATCTGGATGAATTCACAGAAATAAGCCGCCAGGTTCATTTGTATAAATAAGATTCACAAAAAACTTTGTTTTTTGTGAATGTATTAGGTTTTAGGTGAATGTAATAAACGTTACTTTTTAACGTAACACTTAAAACATCATAAATTTCACTTTATACGAAACCTTCAATCCTGTTGAGGATTTATAATGGCAGACGAAAATATCCAATGGAAACGCATGGCCTTTAAAAAAAACAAAGTCTGGATGGCCATTCAAAAAGATGATGACCCTGTGGAAAAAAACGGGAAAGTATTGATAAAGTATCAGCGTGAGCAGGAATACGAATACTGGGTTCATAAAAACAGCATCAAACCCTTAGACTCTCTTGATTCTAAAACAGATGACGCAAACCCAAAATCTTTTAAAGATGCGAAGAAACGACATCTAAAAACAGAAAAACCAGACGGGCCTGATGAGGCGTTATCCTGCGCTGATACAATCTGTATTTATACGGATGGTGCATCTTCCGGCAACCCGGGACCCTCTGGAATCGGCGTCCTGCTTTGCTATGAAGAACACGAAAAGGAAATATCAAAATACATCGGAACCGCAACAAACAACATCGCCGAACTGGAAGCAATCCGAGCGGGTCTGCTTGCTGTAAAGGGCCCTGCTCTTCCGGTAAACGTTTATACAGATAGCAGTTATGCCTACGGTGTACTTGTTCAGGGATGGAAAGCAAAAAAAAACAAGGAATTGGTGAACCAGATAAAAGAAATTATAAACCGCTTCAAAAATTTGAAGTTTATAAAAGTCAAAGGACACGCCGGAAACAAAGGAAATGAAAAAGCCGACTTTCTAGCGACATCGGCTATAAAGGCACATGCCCCGAAACAATAAGAAAAATAATTGATTATTTCGGGGCTGACGTGGCAATTCGATTCTATGGCTTCTTTAACGTCTCTATTTCTTCTTTAAGCTCATCAATCTCTTTTTTATACTTTTCTACTTCATCATCCGCTTCAACCAATGTATCTTCGGTATCATCGCCCCTCCACGTTTCTTTGAGCTCATCGAACCCAAGATAAATCGCCAGGCATCCCGCAAACAACAGCATCACAGGAATAATACCGGCTAAAACCTGCAAGAAATCATCAAACCAGACAACAAGCCCAATCAAACCCAATGCTGCAACAATGGTACCGCCAATTAATGTTTTCATATGCGACTATCTCCCTTTGATATATAATTATTCCAATTAAAGTATACGATAAAATAAATAATTTTACTGTACATTGATTATTACCATATCATTTTTTTGGATACAATAAATTATTCACCATTTCCTTTCCTCCGTTTAATTTCAGCACCAAATAACTAATAAAAATCAATAAACCATTGCAAACAATGGTCTATTCTGCTAGCTTTTAATATCCAAATAAAGCTTAACTGGCTGATTAAGTTATAAAAGTGACAATTATTCAGGTTTAATTTCGTCATTTTGCAACGATCAATAGGTTTCTATTTCCAATAAAATTTCCATCTTAAAATAGGTATTTGGCCGCACCATGAAAAAACCGATACGCCGAAAATTGACAAATGTTAAAACAAGGATCGTAGAGCGAATTGATAAATCCCTTGAGGGCACACACAATCATTTCAGCTGTTTCTTGCCGGGCGATATTGGCCCTTTCCCATTATTTATTCTTAGAAGAATCTTTTCCGGAATAAAGACTAACAGTAATCAGGTCAAGCTTCTTCATGAGATACCGGAAGATGCCATCATTGTTTATGTAAATAAATTTAGAAGTTATTTTGAACATCTCTTTTATTATTCCCTGTACCAGGATAAAGGTCTCCCCTTCCCTGAGATCGGCTTTGATTATAAAATTTTTCTATGGCAGCCGGTATCGCGTCTTTATAAAATAGCCCTCGCACATATTAGTTTCTTTTTTAGCAACCTGTCTTTTCCCAACCCTTTTGAAAGCGGTTATATTAGAGAAACGCTCATCAGCGGAAGAGCGGGTCTTCTTTCATTGATAGACAAAAAGCGTTTTTACCGCTGGTTTGTAAAGGCAAAGACAGATCCCATCCAGTATCTGATCGAAACACAACATGCTGTTGAGCAACCCATCTATATTATTCCTCAACTCATGTTTTTTTCCAAAAAACCAATTCGTTCAAAAGCATCCTTTGCCAATATCATGTTTGGGACTGAAACCAAGCCTGGCAAACTCCGGCGCATCCTGATTTTACTTAGAAATCCAGGAAAAGTATTTGTAGAAATATCAGAACCTGTCAATCTAAAAGATTTTATTTCAAAAAAAGAAAACCAAGAGCGAACCATTGAACATCAGGCACTCATTTTAAGACGGAATCTACTGCTTCAATTAAATCTCCATCGACAGAGCATCACAGGGCCGTTGCTGAAGTCCAGAGAGGAAATGAAGGAAAACATTCTGACAAATGACAATATTCAAAAATATATCCATTCTTACGCAAAGGAAAGAGACCTTTCGGTTCAGCAGGTAAATAAAAAGGCCGAATCTTATCTCGAAGAAATCGCGGCAAAATACAGTCTAAGCATGATAAGGATTTTTGCCGGGCTGGTAACATGGTTCACCAACATCATGTTTGATGGCGTTGTGCTGGATCATAATGGTCTAGACAGGCTAAAAAAAGCTTCTGTCAAGAGCCCGCTTATTTTAATGCCATCCCATAAAAGTCATATTGATTACCTGATGCTGTCCTATGTTATGTTTTACAACGATATGCCCTGCCCCCATATATTCGCGGGTAAAAATCTTTCCTTCTGGCCAATGGGGTTTATTTTCAGAAATTCCGGCGCTTTTTTTGTCCGGCGTACTTTTAAAGGAGCCGCACTTTATTCCAAAATATTTTCAGAGTATATTCACAATCTTCTATCTGAAGGGTTTAATATCGAAGCGTTCATCGAAGGGACCCGAAGCAGAACGGGAAAATTGCTTGTGCCAAAACTTGGTTTTTTATCAATTCTTATCGACGCTTATAAGCGCGGCGCATGCAAGGATTTGCAATTTGCGCCGATTTATATCGGATATGACAGGGTTCTGGAAGAAAGTTCCTATCTGAATGAACTTGAGGGTGGATACAAAAAACCTGAAAACTTTATGCAGGTTATTAAAGCAGCCCGGTTTTTAAAAAAACGGTATGGAAAGATTTACATCCAGTTCCATGAACCCATATCATTAAACACGTTCACAAAACAACGTATCAATTGATGACATTGACTATGAGAAAAAAACCTTTTTGGTTAAGACAATTGGCAATAAAATCGTCCATGCCATTAACAGTATTACCGTTGTCACCCCGCACGCCCTGATGGCCAGCGCGATACTGAACTGCCGCAAAGCAACCTTTTCCTTTGATCATCTGATGTCTTCCATTGACACGTATTTGAAATATCTGTCACATCGTGACGCTATGCTTACCGACACGCTGACCAAAGATCCGGTCAGCGCTTTAAAACAGGTAGTAAGTATCTATTCTCAAAGAAATCTCATCGAGCCTGCCTCAAAACAAACCGATGAAAATGTAAACTTTACTGAAATATTATTTGAAACAAATATAAATAAACGTCCGGTTTTGGAGTATTATAAAAATAATTGCATTTCCTTTTTTATCCCTGCGGCATATACGGCTCTTGAAATCCTCAAAAAGGGTTCATCCCAGTTTTCGGTATCTGATCTTTATTCAGGGTACGGCTTTCTACAAGAATTTCTAAAAAAAGAATTTGTTAAAAATATCGATAAGGTGCCTGAGGTTCATGTCAAATCAAACATAAAAGCGTTTGTTGATGATGGCATACTCACCCCTCATCAGACACTGTCTGACACATATACGATTATCGCTGATGGACAAGATAAATTAAAGCTTTTTTCCAGTTTCCTGAAACCCTATTTAGAATCAAGCTGGATTATTTTGAATTTTATCACACACAATCCAAAAAAAACGTTAACCGATAAAGACAGCTTAAAAAAAATTGTCTCTTGGGGATAACGATTGTATAAAAACAATGAAATAACGTTAAAGGAATCATTGTTCACAATGAATTTTAAAAACGCCATCGCT
>JAFDFT010000157.1 GCA_019309685.1 Deltaproteobacteria bacterium | reverse complement strand
TTACGATAAAAGGCATTCCTCGCCGCGATACCTGGCGGATCCGGCTTGTCTATATCTGAACATATCTGCAGTATCGCTTCTTTTATATCTTCATCCGTATAATCTCCGGATGTTATAAAAGCACCTGCGTCCTTGTAGGTCCGTAATGTAGAAACTATATGCGGGTCTCTGTAAGATCCAAAGCTAAATATTCCGTCTTCAGTATTGTATAAAGCAAATCCGCCATACGCGCCTCCTTTTTCCCGAATCTCACGATGAAGAAAAAGCGATCGTAGCATCTTGCTGATAACGGCTAACGCGGGCGCGTCCTCATGACTCATTTTTACAGTTTCAAATGCCTGCGCAACAAATGAAACCGCCGATGTTGTGCTCCAGCCTTCTCTTGGAATTTCTCCGCTTAACTCAATGTCTGGAGGCCCAAACCCATCGGTCTCTATACGTTTATCGGACACTTTTTCTTTCTTTTCCCCAAGACACTTTTTTATATCACCAATCGCGTCCGCGGAAGCTGAAAGCATTGGTTCATCACCAATAATTGCAATTTTAAAGTTTTCTCTGTTAAAAAGAGTCCCACCTATAGATTGTAAATCATCGGAAATCATTTTTATTCTGTCGGGGGTCAGTCCATCAGCCAAACGCTTGATTGTTTGCAGTTGATGAATCCCCTGCCAGGTCTCTTTTAGCAGGCATGATTGTGAAAAATTTCTTGATGCCAGCAACATCGCCAGTCGGTGTCCATTCGGAATGATCCGTGACTCTAAGCCCGCTCGGTATTCAAGTAGAAGACTTTTTAATCGCGCTTGATCAGAAAAATCAAATTCACTTGCAAGTTCCTGTATTATTTCAAACATTTCCTTCTGATTCCGTGCAAGGCATTTTCCATTAAAACCAATAAACGGCACACATTCTCCTGTGTCACTATAACGGGTCCCCGCATGCGCGGACAGGCCAATTCCTCCGGTGTATTCGTCTATAAGCTGTGTCATTTCAGTGTAATCCCTGATGGCAGTCCCTACTTTTGTCAGTGTGTAGCAAAAAAACGGTACGAGCGGAATCAACCGTTCAGACAAAACACCTGTACCCGCTACTGCCGAGAAATAAAATATATCCGATGTTTGCTGATTATAACACAGCGCGGGTATTGATTGATAATCGTCTGATTCATTTATACAAACTACTTCCGGTGGTATTTCATCAAGTCCTAAAGTTGGCAGGCATGACACATCTTCCTTATCATCTTGAAGTTTTTTCAGCGCTTTGGCATCATTGATAATTTTTTTAATATCAGATTGGCTTAACCCCTCTTTGATATCGCTGAGTTCCGACCGGACCCTCTCTGTCTCTTTTTTCCCCATCTGCTGATCAGGAAGAAGGCTGAAAAGAACTCTGTGCGTATTTTCAAGAAAATAATTCTGTATCCGTTTTTCAAACGGCCGGTCATCCTTGAGTTCAGTGCGAAGCCTGTTTAGATTGTCATCAAAATTTAATATGTGCAAAGGATCACCGCCATGAAACCAACTGCCTAAAAAAGTCAGCAGCAGCTTAATGCCATAGGGATACGGAATATTTGTAATCTCCTTTCTGTGAAATTCAATTTGGTGGATGGCAGATTCAATATGTTTTTTGTTGACCCCGTTTTCTGACAATTCCCCTAATACATTAAAAATAATTTCTTCTATTTTTTCTGCTGCGGACGCTTCGACATCTTTTAATCCCGCTGCAAACATGGTGTCCCTGTAATCAGCATCATAGCCCGCCCCGTCGCAAATGGCTGAGCCAAGCTCAGAGTCAATCAACGCTTTGCGTAAAGGAGACGCCGGATTCCCCAGTAAAACCCTTTCAAGGATCTTAAGCAAAAGGACTTCATACGAATCATTAATATCCGCGGTTAGCCACGCCATACATACCTGGCACTTTTTCGATGGGTCTTCGTTCTCATCAAACGGATATCCGCAAAGAACACTTTTGGGTTCACTCCAGCGCGGCTGATTCGGGACGTTTGTTCCTGGATCAATTCGATTGAACGCGGTCAAAACCCGTTCTCCGATAAAAGCAAGATGTTCTTGCAATGGGAAATCGCCAAATGTGAAAAAAAAGGCATTGCTAGGGTGATAATGACTATGATGAAAATCTTTTAGCTGTTCATAGGTCAAGGCAGGAATGACTGCCGGGTCGCCGCCGGAGTTGTAAGCATATGTGATTGAAGGATAAATGGCCTTTAAAAGATTTCTTGCCAAGACTTCATGTGGAGATGACATGGCACCTTGCATTTCATTGTACACGACACCTTTATACTCAAGGCGGAAATCATCTTCGTTTAATAAATTATCCCTATCAGGCTTTCCCTCAATTTCAAGACGGTGACCTTCTTGTTTAAAACTGAGCTCTCTCATTTCAGGGTAAAAAACAGAGTCCAGGTAAACATCCATAAGGTTATAATAGTCATTTTTGTTCTGGGTAGAAAAAGGGTACATCGTCCAATCAGGGCCGGTGAAAGCGTTCATGAACGTATTCATGCTCCTTTTCAGCATTGAGAAAAAAGGGTCCCTAACAGGAAACTTTTTTGACCCGCATAAGACTGTATGCTCTAAAATATGGGCGACACCGGTCGAATCTTTGGGAACAGTTTTAAACCCCACGCTAAAAACATTTTCACTATCATTGCTGCTGATGTGAATATGGCGAGCACCGGTAGCTTCATGATTAAACTCATAGAAAAAGGATCCTTCTTGTTGAAGTTTTACAATCCTTTTTAAAACATAGCCGCAAACAATATCTCCTTGTTTGATCCCTGGATTATTCTTGTCAATTAATTCATTCATCATATCTCTTTCATTGATTAAATTCGTAGTTTTTTGGTCCATCGGGTGAACAATGCGTATCGCTAACACGCAATATAAATGCCGCGGCGTTTTCGAGAGATTTTGTTAAGTTTATGCAGTCTGAAAATAATATTTCTGATTTTTTTGTCGTCAAAACCAGTGGCCGCCTTAATCCCCTCAAAATCAATTCCCTCATGAAACTTGCAGATCACATCAAATACAATATCAATCGATTTTACCGCAGATCCGCTAATTTTAGGCTTGCCGGTAGATACAGCGCCGCCTTTTCCTCCTATGGTTGAAGCTCTAATGAGTTTTTCCAGTCTATCCATCCTTTCCACCAATTTAGCAACATCCTTCTTAGTTGGGATATCATATTGCTGTAGAAAGAACTTCACCATCGCATCGAAACTGATTGCCTTTCTTTTCCTTTTTGCCATTGGGTCCTCCTTAACTGAGGATATAAACACAAATCAATTTAATCTAATTATAAATACAAGATATTTCACTGTAAAATTTATTTAATTATCAAAGATAAGTCAAGTCAAAGGCATGGATAGGGGTGTTTTCTTATTTTGACACCGTCATTTCGAATTGAAGCATTGAAATTGATATGTTTTCATGGTATGCCCTTGCTTCATTTTATTCAGCAGGAGCCGAGGTAATGAACGATAACAAAACGTTAGTTGATCCGGACAAAGCGCCATCAAATGGGTGGAGGCATAAATTCCGGAAATTCATACATGAAGCCAAAACGCTTCAAGGAGATCCAACATATATTGCCAAGGGAATAGCCATTGGTGTGTTTGTGGGCATAACACCAACCATCCCTTTGCATACTGGCATTGCTATTTTCCTTGCTTTTATTTTCAAGGCGAGCAAGCCTGCAGCCGTCATTGGTGTATGGAGTGGCAATCCTGTCACTATTCCTTTCCTCTATTTTGGAAGTTACAAGATTGGAATGTTTCTTTTTGGTAATACAGCGACATTGGATATTAGTTATTTAACCATTCAGGAGGAGCTTTTACAACTGGGCTTTGAAACGACTATCGCCATGATTCTCGGCGGTATGATACTGGGCATTCTCCCGGCAATTGCGGCCTATTTTATTACGCGTAATTTCTTTTCCGCAATCCGAGAAAGAAAAGCTAGATGATGAAACAGATTTCAAACGGTCGTTATTTCCTTTGCTTAAATAAATAGTATAAACAATCGGCTCGATTTTAACAAATGACATCACCGAAAACACTTCTTTCCGCGTGGAATCTACGCCCAAGAAAACGGCTCGGCCAAAACTTTTTGTCTGACCCATCTACCGCTAAAATGATTGTCTCCCGATCTAACATTACATCAGATGATGTGATTTTAGAAATTGGGGCCGGACTCGGTGCGCTTACCATCCCTTTGGCAATGACGGCAAAGAAAGTGTATGCAGTCGAAAAAGACCCTGAATTGTTAAAACTTCTAAATACCGAGCTGCTCACACATCATCTTTCCAATGTGGTGTTGATCCAAAAGGATATTCTCAGCCTTGACCTCTCAGGCATCTTCAAGAGTGAAGGGCAAAAATTGTTTGTCGCCGGGAATCTTCCCTATAATATATCTTCTCAAATTCTTGTTCAATTGATAAAGCATAGAAATTATGTAACTCGCGCAGTGTTGATGTTCCAAAAAGAACTCGCAAGCCGACTCATTTCAAAACCGTCATGCAAAGATTATGGAAGACTTTCAGTGATGCTGCAGTATTGTGCGGATCTAAAATCGCTGGCACATATAAAAGCGACGATGTTTTTCCCAACACCTAAAGTTGATTCAGAAATTCTTGAAATAACATTTAAGGATAGATCTGGTGATTCAGTTTCTGATGAAATATTTTTGTTTAAGGTAATTAAGGCGTCATTTGGAAGAAGAAGAAAAACGCTTCGAAACAGCCTTGCCGGAAGTGAACTTCAGATAAATGCGAAAACAGCGGAGACGGCTCTTGAACAATCAGATATCGATCCGCAAAGACGAGCGGAAACACTCACCGTGACAGAATTTGTCTGCCTTAGTAATAACCTGCAAGGTATTTTAACAGATAAAAAACCCTCCTAAACAGCCACCCTCCCTAAATGCATTTAAAACAAATAGCTTTTCTATTTTCACGGTCTAATTTTAACTGCTACCGATTATTTTTTCATACCCCATTTTGTCCGTGCCGAGCTGAGGACATTACTGCGGGAATAAGGGCCAAACTGTCTGAGTCCCGCTAAAAGCGGGACGAGTTTTTGGCCCGCCGCAGTCATGTGCTCATGCGAGGGAAGTCCGGAAGGACCCGGACAAACGGGTGGCCTTTCTTTTGGTACTTTTCTTTGGCCAAGCAAAGAAAAGTACATGTAGCCAAATCGGATATATTAGAAATTTATGAGTGTAGAATTGATATAGAAGTTTTCGGCATTCTACTCATAGTAAGTTTTTTAGTTGTCAGAAATATTCAGTTGTATCGGAACATATTCTATATTATTCAGCCTTATCAATCTGAACGGACTCTTCTATCCCAATAACATCTTTATGATGGTCTATCACAGAACAATCATTTGAAAGAATAAATTCCATTGACGATTTTACACGCAATTCAGCCTTAGCCATAAAAAGCTGCGCAACCTTTTTCTTCCTATCATCCTTCATTGCGTCAATGCACAGCAGATAACTCATAATCGTTTCCGTAGTCATATCCACAATCCTGCCGGCATGGTACTCCTGATAGAAAGAATCATTCTTTTCCTTGACATGCTTCACTGCTTTTTCAAGACACGCTCGCAGTTGGGATGCCAATGTGAACAATTCAGAAACCTCGGCAAAATCATTTTCTTTTTCATACTCATCCAACATTTCGAAGGCAACGCCGGTGATAACACCTCCGATCGCCGCGAGCGCCTGGAGTTGTGTTGTTCCCTCATAGATGCTTGTAATCCGCACATCCCGATAGTAACGTTCAACATCAAACTCGCACGTAAAGCCGACGCCGCCATGAATCTGGATCGCATCATAGCAGACTCTGTTTGCCATTTCACTGGCATATCCTTTTATCATAGGAGTTAACAGCGACGCATATTTTGTGCAGTAACGCAATTCCTCAGTTAACGCCTCCGTCTTACGGTCAGGATATTTTTCTATTTCTTCTTCTATACCCTCTTTAAT
>JAFDFT010000156.1 GCA_019309685.1 Deltaproteobacteria bacterium | reverse complement strand
CAAAAGAGACCGGTTTAAGCCATCTGCTTAATAACTAATTGAAAGCTGTGGAACGTAAAAGGGCTCAGATACTTACACGTATTATAAACGAACATGTAAACCTCGGGATAAAGTTTCAGTTTAAACCTTCTGAAGGTAAATACGACGAACTTTATCTATTTACAATTGCAGAAATATCACTTTATCCGCTGTTGGAAAACGGCGATTACGATACTGTAAAACGGTATCTTAAAATGATTACGAACAGCGGTTATCAAAGCCATTATTTTGAAAAACACAAAAAAGATATCCTGAGCCATTTGCAAAGACTCAGAAGAAAAGAGATGGACTTTATCAGCAAGGCAAAGTTAAAGGAACTCATAAATTTGATTCCGGATATGAAGAAAGGCCAGGATTGGAATAAAATCAACCACTAAAAGCTATCAATGCACAAAACTGCCTAGTTGCATTTAACGTATTTTTGATTTATGGTCGTCTCCAAAAATCGTAAAATGCAAAACGCTCACTTTAATTAATCAAAACTGAAAACAGTAAAATGAAAATAAGGAGATTGTAAAATGGTTGCAATAACAGATGTGGTCAGTTTGGAAAATCACGGAGAAATAGCCGTCATCACTGTCGACAATCCGCCCGTAAACGCCCTTGGAGTAAAAGTGCGAAAGGGGCTTGCCGACGGCATCACAGCGGCGATCAAGGATGATAGTGTAAAAGGCATCGTCATTCTCTGCAAAGGGCGCACGTTTATTGCCGGTGCCGATATCACCGAATTCGGCAAGCCCGCGAAAGAGCCGGGGTTGAACATTGTTCTTGATACGATTGAAAACAGCACCAAACCGGTCATTCCGGCCATTCACGGGACAGCTTTGGGCGGAGGCTTAGAGGTCTCCATGGCCTGCCATTTCAGGGTAGCAGTGGCATCAGCAAAATTCGGCCAGCCTGAGGTCAAAATCGGCCTGATCCCGGGTGCTGCAGGAACACAAAGATTACCTCGTATCGTCGGGCCTGAAAAAGCCCTTAAAATGATCGCAATTGGAGATCCGATTGACGCCAAAGAATCCCTTGCAGACGGCTTGATCGATGAAATCATTGAAGGCGATCTGGAAGCAGGTGCAATCGAATTCGCAAAAAAAGTGCTTGCAGAAGGCAGGCCTCTGAAAAAAGTCAGTGAAATGAATGAAAAAGTTGAGGCAGCAACGGGAAATGCTGAAATTTTTGACAATTTTCGAAAATCCATTGCACGAAAAACACGCGGTTTTGAAGCACCGGAAGCCTGTGTAAAGGCTGTTGAAGCATCCGTAAACATGTCATTTGCCGATGGCGTTAAATACGAACGGAAGTTATTCGAAGAACTGATGGCAGGTACACAGTCAGCTGCACAACGATATGCCTTTTTTGCTGAGCGACAGGCCAATAAGATACCGGACATTCCTAAAGATACACCCCAGTTTGAAATAAATAAGGCAGCCGTTCTTGGAGCAGGCACAATGGGGGGAGGAATCGCCATGAATTTCATTAATGCCGGCATCCCGGTAACCTTACTTGAAGTTACACAGGAAGCCCTGGATCGCGGAATTGGCATCATACGAAAAAATTATGAAATATCGGCCGCCAGAGGTCGTTTTACGCAGGAACAGGTTGAGGAACGAATGTCCATGATCACAGGCACCCTGTCCATGGATGATTTTTCTGAAGCGGATATTGTCATTGAAGCTGTTTTCGAAAATATGGATTTGAAAAAAGAAATTTTCAGTAAGCTTGACAACATATGTAAAAAAGATGCCATCTTGGCATCCAATACATCTTTTCTCAACATTAACGAAATTGCCGATCAGACCACCCGTCCGGAAAGTGTTCTGGGGCTTCACTTTTTCAGCCCTGCAAATGTCATGCGGCTGCTTGAAATGGTACGTGGCGACAAAACATCTAAAAGTGTTATTGCCACATCAATGTCACTCGCAAAAAGAATAAACAAGATAGCCGTCCTCGTTGGCGTGTGTCACGGTTTTGTCGGAAACCGGATGTTTTCGCAGCGCACACGCGAAACGGACAGCCTAGCCCTGGAAGGTGCCATGCCCCCGCAGGTCGATAAAGTGCTTTACGATTTCGGGTTTCCAATGGGACCATTTGTCCTCCGAGATTTGATTGGACTCGATATTGGATGGAGCAAAGAAACATCCACCGGGTCCACCATACGGGAGATCCTGTGCGAAAAAGACAGGCGGGGACAAAAAACCGGAGCCGGTTACTACACATACAAAAAAGGAAGCCGTGAACCAATCTGGGATTCTGAAGTGGAAAAACTAATCATTGAATTTTCTGAAAAGAAAAACATCAACAGAAGAGAAATATCCGATGAAGAGATCATTGAAAGATCCATTTACCCTATCGTAAATGAAGGGGCCAAGATTCTGGAGGAAGGCATCGCAACCCGGGCAAGCGATATCGATGTGATCTGGTTAAACGGCTACGGCTGGCCCATATATCTTGGCGGACCAATGTTCTGGGCAGACCTGATCGGACTGGATAAAATTCTTGAAACGCTTAAAAAGTTTAACAATCAATTTGGTGATGAATGGAAACCTGCCCCGCTGTTAGAAAAATTGGTAAAAGAAGGCAAGCAATTCAAAGATTTTTAGTCTCGTCATCCTTAAAACAAACCTTTAAGATGGGGAGGAAAACAACTCAGCCTTAACTGTTTTCTCCCCATCGAAAAAGTCTTTTCATAAAAACGCAAGGGTTGCATCTTTAAACGCCTGCCTCTGGTCATCTTCACACTGTTTTTTGACACTCATTTTTTTGATTCCAAAGGATGAATCTGGAAACCATACAATAACACATATCCTCAATCAAACAGTGTGTAACATTGTTATTTCAAACCTTTCTTGATAAAATGAATTGATTTGTATATATGTGACAAAATTAATATTTTTACACACGCTTATATTTTCTTGCTTTGAGGAGACCCTTCGATGTCTAAAAAACCGACGTATGAGGAATTGCTTCAAAAAGGAAATGCACTTGAAAAGGAAATAAACAAATCAAAATTACTGCCAGTATTGGCATCGGCATTTTTTCGGTTGGTGAAGAAACTGCCGAAATATTGCTGAAAAAATCCGATAGCGCCATGTATGACGCTAAGCGTCGTGGAAAAAACACCTATAAAGTATTCGGATAAATATCATCACACTCAATAGTCGTATACGTTAGAAAAGATAGGGTTTGTTGTAAAGAAAGAACTGTAATAATAATATTTTCCAAAATTGATAACTTTTTCCGTGCAATCTAACATAAAAAGGATGGCACATGGTTTGGAACCTTTTTGCTCTCTCTTGGTTTTATGAACACTGAAATTCAAACCCTGATATTTATATTAGATCTTTTTGGCACTTCAGTCTTTGCGGTTACAGGCTCACTGGCTGCCGGAAGAAAACACATGGATCTTTTTGGAGTCGTTGTCCTGGCAACTGTCACAGCATTGGGAGGAGGAACGCTCAGAGATCTGATATTAGGCGCGTATCCCGTTTTCTGGGTTTCATCTCCTGTTTATCTCCTGATGGCCGTAACCACTGCCATCACCACATTTCTCCTGGTTCGATTCTTCAAACTGCCAAACAAGCTTCTTTCAGTGTTTGACGCCTTCGGACTGGCCGTATTTACAGTAATAGGGACAAAAAAAGCACTTGATCTGGGAGCACCAGCAAGCATTGCCGTGGTTATGGGCGTTATGACCGGTGTTGTCGGCGGTATGATCCGGGATGTATTATCCGGAGAGATCCCGCTGATTCTGCGTCGTGAGATTTATGCCACTGCCTCTCTTTGCGGCGCGGTTACTTTCTCAGTTGTTCTAATGATTGTTCAAAATCAAAATATAGCCGTTATCACCTCAGTCGCTGTGACACTTGCCTTAAGACTCTCCGCGATCCGGTGGATGATCTCACTTCCGATCTTCATCGCTCATAAGGATTGATCTATCGAATATCAAAACGTTAATAGTCTTAAATATGGCTCTCATACAGCATATAAATAATCAAAATATCCGAACACAAGCTCTGTAACCTGCTCATTCCCCTCAAGCGTGCCTGCCAGGCCGTATAGAGCAGTGGTCTGAGCGACTGTTCCAGCCTTGGATTTAGCGTATTCAACCCCCTCTTTCAAATCGCTGGCCATTGGTTCAGCAATATCAGGAACAGCGGTTTGAGGCATTGTCACGCAAAAATGCATGGCAGGGGGTAACTGCAGGCAATTGAACCGCCAGCCTTTTGTCTTCATAAAATCGTTTACGTGGTATATATCCACTTCTTCTGAACGGAAGCTGACCACAAATGTCGGCTCGCCAATAAGTATCAATTCCGGAATGCCTTGAACGGCTTCTTTAATCTTGTCAGCCACATCCATAATGCCCTTAGCTCCCTTCAAATATCCTTCCTCGCCCATGTACACAAGAGAACTCCAGGTAGCTGCGGTTAAACCGCCCGATCTGCTTCCCGCACCCGTTGGTGAGGCATACATCCCGCCGGCCCAATCCGGGACATTAAAATATTGATAGCGGCGCAGTGTATTGTTTCGGTACAAAACAACAGACGTTCCTTTCAGCCCAAAACCATACTTATGGGTGTCAGCTGACATGGAGGTCAAACCCGACAGGCGAAAATCAAACGTCGGAATGCTGTATCCCAGTTTCTCGATCCAGGGTAAAATAAATCCACCCAAACAGCCGTCCACATGAAATCCAATGCTGTGTTTTAGCGCGATATCAGACAACTGTTCCAGCGGGTCGATGAGACCGTAAGGATAATTTCCGGCACTGCCGACTATGGCCACAGTATTTTTATTGATCGCCGCCTCAACCGCTTTCGGGTCAACACGAAAATCAGGCTCTGAAACGGGGATATGGACCATCTTTATCCCAAAGTAATTTCCTGATTTATCAAACGCCGGATGGGCTGTATCCGGCATGATGATCTCCGGCGCGGATATGTTTTTCTCTGCACGGCCCCAGTCTCTATACACCTTCATGGCCATCATGATACTTTCGCTGCCGCCGGAAGTAACTGTTCCGCAAACCTCATCTTCCGGATTCTGCTCCTTAACCGCGTCACAATTTAGCATTTTGGCTGTCATGGAAATGATTTCACTTTCCATTTTAAACATACTCGGACAGAGATCAAACTGCAGGGTATTGACATGGGAAAAAAATGAAAAAGCCTCATTTAAAAATTTCCGATGCTCGTCTCCAGCATGATAAAAGGTTCCGGACACCTGTCCTGTTTTCCATTTTTCATTTTCTTCATTTGCCATAGTTGATAATTCATTTATAAGACTTTTTTTATCACGCCCCTTTTCCGGAATGCTGTGATAACTTTCAAAACGCCCTTTGTAGGGTTTGTTGGGATCTATATCTTTTTCTTCAGGTTTTTGATCTGACATGATTTTCTCCTTTAAAAGTGAATTTTCTTTTACAATCTAGTATTGTCTTTTATAATAACCCACGGCATGTTTTTCAACCGTTTAATGCATCAAACACCTTTTTGTTTCTTTTAAAAACCTCACGATACTGCGTATACATCTTATCATATACTTCCCGATTGGATTCATCCGGCTCAAAGACCTTCTTAATCTTAACAAGTCCGGATACGTCTTCAATAGATAGATATCCCAGTGTAATAAATGCAAGCATTGCTGTACCACGAACTGTTGCGTTAACAGGATCTTCAACCTGGTGGATCGGCACGCCCAGTACATCCGCGTGAATCTGTGCCCATAAATCCGATAGCGCCCCACCTCCTGAAAAACGGAAATGCTCAATAGGGCGGCCAATAAACTTTCCCGCCGGCTCCATGGTCCAGCGGTTATTATACGCAATCCCTTCCATAATCGCACGTGTCAGATGCCTGCGTTCGGTTTTCAATGAAATATTCATAAATCCGCTCCGGACATTCGGTTCTTCAGCGGGGACAATGGAACCGTTCAGCCACGGAAGAAATAGTACACCATCACTGCCGG
>JAFDFT010000155.1 GCA_019309685.1 Deltaproteobacteria bacterium | reverse complement strand
TTTCCGGTAATGTCGGTCAATAAATGAAGAAGGTTTCCGCGCCCGATTAACTCTTTTTAGATAGGATACAACCACTGTATCTATTGGAACATCGTAGAAATACCCTGAAAGAAGAAGAATATGAGAACTTGCATAAGGGCCAAAACCCTTTAATTGAGATGCAATTTTTTTCGCTGTAAAATAATCCATCTCCTCTGATTCAATATGTTGTAGGCCTGGATCCTCAGAAAACACTTCCGCAAGAGATTTCAGATATCTATTTCGATATCCGACCGGTATTAATTTTTTCAAATCGCCGTTTGAGTATCTATTAATAACATCGGGTGGTGGAAATGGAAATGCCCCGGATGGCGCAGCTGGTATAAATTTTTCTGAACATATTGTCACACAAATTTTTTCAGTAAGACTCCAGGAACAATTCGTAGTGAAAAGTGTTTTTGCAGCATCTTCCCATAATGTTGGCGAACGAAGCAGCCGTCCGGCCCCGTTACGGATCAGTTTTTCATATGATTTTCCAATCTCTTTTGCTTTTTGATAAAGGCCGGAAATGTCGGAATCGAAGTTTAAGCTTCTTCTTATTATCTCTTTAATAGTGTTTAAATTTTCACTGTTCAATCTTGAATGAGACGTAACAGACACATCTATTTTATTGCTTTTTTGACGTGCTGAAATATCTATGGATTGATTATCGACCCTAACAGCAAAGTTAATAGAGCTGCTGTCATCATCCCATGAGAAGGGTGTCAGATTCTTCCAGCCGTGTGTATGGCATACCATATGTAGATTATAAAAATGCGGTTTCCGGAATTGTATTTTTAAAACAGTTTTTTTCATCACATTATTAATGTCCATGATTATTTTTATAGAAATAAGGACGGAGTCTATTTTTCATATCAACTTTATCATAAAAACACATGAAAAGCTTTAGCGTGAACCAAAAAGTCCAAGTATTTGATTTTAATAAATATTCAATATTATTTAAAATATGCCAGGACTTGACAGTGCGGTGAAACCAGTGATAATGATTCGAAACAGATGGGATATGGCGTTTTGTGCCGGTAAGGAGAGCATTCGGTTATCATCTGGTTTGGAAATTTCATGATTTTTTAATGTGTGAAGCTTGAACTAACTATTGCATCAAGAGGGTTGATTGTATATAAACAACTTTCTGCTGCATTTGGTAAAACTGATTATGAGGCATAAAGGGACTCTTACATGAAATGCTTTGTTGTCGTGCGAACACTTCTTGTCGTTCCTTTTCGTCTCTGATCCAGGCAAAATCCTAATAAGAATAGGTGAAAAAAGTGACTGAAAAAATTGTAAGAACTACATCGGCATTTGATTGTGGAGGGAGATGCCCTTTAAGATTTCACGTAACAGACGGTGAAATTAAAAGAGTAGAAGGAGATGATTCTGCTGATGCGGATGGACAGCTTAGAGCATGTCTAAGATGCAGATCCATCAGAGGGTATGTTTATAATCCGGAAAGAGTAAAATATCCCCTAAAACGAACAGGGCCCAAAGGATCCGGAAAATTTGAACGAATTTCCTGGGATGAAGCGCTGGATACCGTAGCCAATAAGCTCACGGAAGTGAATGAAAAATATGGCAATCAATCCCTCCTGTTTGTTGCTGGCGGAGGATACTTCGGGTCTTTCCATTTTCCCCAACTTGCTTATCAGCGTTTGCTAAATACCGCTTTTGGCGGATTTTCAACGACATATGGGAACATTTCTTCTCAGGGCGCTATTTTCGGCACTCAAGCATCTTATGGATTTGGTGAAATTTTTGTCGGGAACAGCAGAGAGGATTGGTTGAACTCAAAATTAATCATTCTCTGGGGTTTCGATCCCGCAAGGATGATTGCCGGAACCAATACGCTTTACTGGTTAATAAAGGCTAAGGAAAACGGTTCAAAGGTTATCGTCATTGATCCGCGGTATACAGATACTGCCGTACCCGTAGCTGATCAATGGATACCCATCATTCCCGGTACGGATACAGCAATGATGGCGGCCATGGCGTATGTGATTCTCAAGGAGAATCTGCACGATCAGGGGTTTCTCGATAAATACACCCATGGATTTGATAAATATAAAGACTATGTCATGGGTGATGAAGATGGAACTCCCAAGACACCGGAGTGGGCTGAAAAAATCTGCGGTGTGCCGGCTGAAACCATCACGAATTTAGCCCGCGAATATGCTACCACCAAACCAGCAGCATTGGAAGATGCTCAGGGACCTGCGAGGTCTTGTATGGGCGGGCAATATAATCGCGGGGCTATTACGCTTACAGCGATGACTGGAAATATCGGAAAACCCGGGGGAAGCGCATGCGGCGGACTCCAGGGTATACCCTATGGCCATATGTTTAGAAGTGTTGCGATTCCTCCCGGGCGAAATACCGCACACCCAAAGGGAAAATCTTTGAGAGGAAATATCAACCCCAGGGACCGATTGGGTACCATGGTCCATGTCAATAAAGTCTTTGACGCCATTTTACATGGGAAAAAAGGAGGTTACCCGTTTGATGCAAAGTTTGCCATGTTTGTTCAATGCAACTTTGTAAATCAAATCGGAAACACAAATAAATCCAGAAAAGCAATGCAGCGCGAGGATTTATTTACGGTCGTACCAGAGGTTTGGCTGAATGCTACCGCGCAATACGCAGACATTGTTCTTCCTGTAACTACGTTTGCGGAAAGAAGTGATTTGACCAGGCCATGGCCTTCCGGACCCTATTATACACATATGAATAAAGCAGTTGAACCTCCGGGAGAATGTAAAGACGACATAGAAATTGCTGAATTGCTGGCTGAAAGGCTTGGACTTGAAAAATTTAACAGAGAAGATGTCCTGAATCAATTCCTTGAAGCGATGCCGCATATGAAGGAACACGTTGAGAAATATGAACATGTAAACGATAAATGGCTTCGACTGCTGACCGGGATGGGAGAAGATCTGCAGGCATTTGTAACAGATAACGACGCATATGACAAATATAGAAACGATTCTGTCCATAGGCTTGACTTGAGTGAACCATTCATCGCTTTTAAAAAGAATATTGATGATATAGAAAACAATCCTTTTCCAACGCCTTCCGGGAAAATCGAAATATATTCCGATCAAATCGCAAGCTGGAATAATCCTCTGTGTCCGCCTGTGGCGAAATATATTCCGACATGGGAGAACCGGGATGATCCATTATATGAGAAATATCCCCTGCAGTTTTTAAGTTTCCATCCGCGCCATTCCGTTCATTCTGAATTACAGAAAGTTGAGTGGCTTCAGGAAATCGGGCTGCACAGGTTGTGGATAAATCCAGCGGATGCAGGGCCAAGGGGTATTCGAAATGGCGAAACGGTCCTGGCTTTTAATCATCGCGGAACGCTCTCCGTTCCGGCGTTTGTAACAAGAAGAATAATGACAGGAGTGGTCGCAATGCCTGAAGGTGCGTGGTATGCTCCTGATAAAGACGGCATAGATCGCGGTGGCTGCGCAAATACGTTGACAAAAGATGAAATGAGTGAAGGCGGCGCTGCAGCATTAAAAACGTGTTTAGTTGAAGTGAAACCTGAAAATGACGGGTGCTAAAATGCAAATAGGATTTTATTTTGATCAATCTAGATGTTCCGGCTGTCATGCGTGCCGGGTTGCCTGTAAAGACTGGCATATGGATCCAATAACAGCAGGCGGTCCTGCAAGGATGAGAGTTCTTTACCAGGAAGAAGGACCCTTTCCTGAAGTGTATGCGAGTTATTTAATATCTCCCTGCTATCAATGTGTTGAACCTGTATGTTCTTTTGTTTGCCCGAATGAGGCAATCAGTAAAAGAGACTCGGATGGTATTGTACTTGTCGATAAAGATAAGTGCAGGGAAGAAAAAGCGTGCGGTATCATTTCAGAAGAAAAAATGGGAGCGGATTTCTCATATGGTGAATCTCAATCTCCGTGCCAGACAGCCTGCCCCGTTCACCTGGACATTCCTGCATATATTGCATTGATTGCCAATGGAAAATATAAGGAATCGTTGGATTTAATCAGGCGAAAGATGCCCCTGCCTTCAGTTTGCGGGCGTGTATGTCTTCATCCCTGTGAAAGTGTATGCAGCCGACAGGAAGTCGATCAGGCGGTTGCTATTGAAGCTCTCAAGGGCTTTGTTTCAGATTTTGAGCCCAAAGTTCCTCCGGAGCCAATTCCTCAAACCTTTAAAAATAAAGTCGCAATTATCGGTTCAGGACCGGCCGGATTGGCAGCCGCCTATGATTTAATCAGACTGGGTTACGGGGTTACCATTTTTGAGGCATTGCCCGTTGCCGGAGGGATGCTTTCTGTGGGTATTCCAAAATACCGTCTGCCAAGTGATGTTTTGAACAGAGATATTGAATATATCAAGGCGCTGGGTGTGGAAATCAAAACCGATTCACCCATTGATATTGAAAAGGGTCCTTCTGATCTTTTAGGTCAGGGGTACACCGCCGTTTTATTGGCCATCGGCGCTCATAAAGGGCAGAAGTTAAATATCCCCGGCGCAGATCTAGATGGTACGTGGGTTGGGACATCTTTTATGCGGGATGTCAATCTCGGAAAAGATGTAAACATTGGTCAAAAAGTACTGGTCATCGGCGGCGGTAACGTGGCCATGGATTGTGCCCGCGCTGCCCGCAGATTAGGGGCCGCAGAAGTGGGTGTTTCATGCCTTGAATGCTGTGATGATATGCCGGCTGATATTTCAGAAGTTGAACAGGCCAGAGAAGAGGGAATTGAGATTTATGACTCATGCACGTTTCAACGTATTGTTGGAAATGACGGCAAAGTTACGGGTGTCGGGTATCTGAAAATCGCGGAATGTACTTTTGATGAAGATAATCAGCCGCATTTTGAAATTGTCGATGAAAATGAAGAAATACTATCAGCGGACACCGTTATCTTTGCTGTCGGGCAAACACCGGACATCAATGATAAAGGACAAATAAAATTAAACAAATCAGGAACCATCATCGGGGATGCCGAGACACATTTACTTGATGATAAGGGAATATTTGTTGCCGGAGACTGCTTTACGGGCAAGCCTAGTATTATTGATGCCATCGCGAACGGACAAAAAGCCGGCGGTCATATGCATCGTTTTATTCAAGGTGATGTGCTCAGGGTAATAGAACAGCCGCTTGTTGATGCGTCTGAAATAAAGATAGACATACCGCCTGGGACAGAAAAACAGGATTGTCAGTTAATGCCACGGCTGCCGGTTGAAGAACGTATCTCCAGTTTCAAAGAAGTAAACATGGGGTTCAGTGAGGAAGCCGCTATCACCGAAGCAAAAAGATGTCTTAATTGTGCCGGGCACTTGTGCAAAGATGTCTGTCCATACCAGGCTCCTCAATTTGTTAAAGAAGTGAAAGCAAAGATGGAGAAATGCAATTATTGCGTAGATCGAATAGATGATGGAAAAATACCCGTATGCGTGGAGGCGTGTATGACACGTGCAATCGATTCTGGAACGATGGAAGAACTAACAAAGAAATATGGCGACATAAAAGAAACAACCGGCTTTGTTTTTTCCAAACCAGTACAGCCTGCTGTTGTTTTCAAACCAAAACCCAAATAAATTTGATCCGTTCCGCAAGTGGCTTTGCGAGTGACTCCACAGGATAGCGCACGCATATTTACGCTCTCCGGAGTTCGGGATAATTGTGTTCATAGCTTTTCGAGTGCGGTTTTGATGGGTTGTGGATCGATATGCCGCATGAGGGTTCCAATGTACTGAATTTGCCTGCGCCGGGCGCCATGGCTCTTTATCTTACGTGCAAATTCGATGGCCGTAAGAAGCTCTTCCGGCAGTTCCATGGTCTCAAGCTGGCTGAAAGGCAGGGCTACCAACTGTTCACCCAGGCGCTGCAGGGCCCGGTCTTCATTTTTTTTCTGGGTTCTGCTTTTATAATCCTTATCCATTTTAAAAACCACTTCCTTCTAGTTTACGCTTGATGATTCGGACCTGAAGCCCCCTCGACTTTTGCAAC
>JAFDFT010000628.1 GCA_019309685.1 Deltaproteobacteria bacterium | reverse complement strand
TTTTCCGGCAACCTTCTCATATTTCTCGTATGATGATTTTCCCCCATCTGGTTTAAATTTAAGCAGATTCACCATGACGATTGGCCCTTTATGAGAATGCTGCATCAATTCTTTGAACTGTTCCGCAGTTGGATTAATAAACTCCATTGATTTTTCCTTTTATTGTAACCAGTTATCATTTATAAACACAAATTCTTATACACGGGCTTTTATTTTATTCTTGAGTCTATTGACATTTGTTGTTTTTAAGTCAATAGATTATTTGCTTTTCGTAATTTTTCGTTCGGAAAATAGAACGTTAGCTCATCAATTTACCCGAAAAAACTTCAAAAGCCCTGACCATGAATACTGAAACCATTGACAGTTCCCAAAACCATTTCGATCATATCTGTCAGGAAATCTCCAAATCCCTGGAGGCGATTTACGCGTTTCAACGCCGGTTTTTACCGTTTGAAATCGCCTCACTCAGAAAAGATCTTCTCTCATTTAAAGAATCTCTCAAAAAAGCAACTCATGAACTGAAGAGAAAAGCAACCCCTATTGATCAAAATGAAACAAAAGACATCATTGAAACTGCAGCAAACCTGGTACTTCAAACCCTTGAAATTATCCTTACTGCTTCAGCTTCTGATTTCCAGAATACCATGATTCAGGTCATGAAAGCGTTTCGGAAAATATGTCGGGCGCAGGAAAACCTTTATATCATCCGGAGTTTTTCAATCCACTTAAACCAATTTTTTTTAGAACCCCCGGTATATAACCAGTTGGATAGCCTCGATTTAACACCGGGTCAAAAGATACAAACCGGACTGATTCATGAAGGAGTCGAAGACAATTATTACGCCAGAGGCGCCATGTCAATGTATGTTCCTGAATCATATGATGGTGTTACGCCCCTGCCGCTGGTTGTTTGTTTGCACGGCGGGTTTGGACATGGCAGAGATTTTATCTGGGCATGGCTGAGAGAAGCCAGAAGCAGAAAATTTATACTTCTGTCGCCGACCTCTTTAGATACAACATGGTCGCTTTTAAATCCAAAATTGGATGGAACCTCTCTTTATAAAATGCTCGACCATGTTAAAAGCAACTGGCGCGTTGACCCAAATCGCATCTTGCTCACCGGCATTTCCGACGGCGGCACCTTTGCCTTGTTATACAGCCTGCAGCAAAACTCCCCTTTCACCGCGTTTGCGCCCATTGCCAGCACGCTCCCGCCAATGGACATCAGCAACGCGAAGAATAAACGAATCTTATGGACTCACGGCGCACTTGACTGGATGTTTCCTGTAGATATTGCTAAAGGGGCTTATGAAATGCTTAAAATGGCTGATGCGGATATCACGCTCCGTGTAGTTGACGATCTGTCCCATACCTATCCGCGTGATGAAAATGATGGAATCCTGAAGTGGTTTGACCCTGGACTCGCTCTGCCGAATCATAATACAGTGAACGGGTAAATGATAAAACATACTGAAATAACCTGACAGAATATGCCGTGAATTATATTTCAACCACCTTTAAATATAAAGCTGCAATGTTGACGCATTTTGGAGGATCACCCCATGCCTAAAAGACTTGCCAATATTCTATTTTTATTAACTCTCATCATTTTATTGTCCGGCATGTCCGGTTCAAAAGGGATGCAAATTTTGGGGATCGACTTTCCTGGAGAAAAAAATGTTGCCGGGAAAGTTTTAAAGTTAAACGGCGCTGCAGGTAAAAAAGCCCTGGGAACTGTTAAACTCTTCGCTCGAGGATTTTATCTTGAGAGCCCTACACACGATGCTGTTGAAGCGATTGAATCGGAACAGGTGAAGCATTTTTCCATGCATTATCTGACAGGTAAAATAACGGCCGGAAGGCTTCAAAAATCGTTCACGCGAGCCATGGAAAAGTCTAATCCACCCGAATTAGTAAAAACACACCGAAAGGACATTGACACATTTGCCTCCTGGCTCGACAAGAAAACGTATCCGGGCATGACATCGTCAGGGACCTATGAACCCGGCAAAG
>JAFDFT010000627.1 GCA_019309685.1 Deltaproteobacteria bacterium | reverse complement strand
AACCACAATGCCGGACTCAGTATGAGACGTGGATGTTTCCGCAAAACCTTCATGTATCGGCCCTGTGTCAAGAACCTCCATTTCTTCAGTAATATCAGCTTCATAAATATCAGAGGCGACTTTCTGGACTGCAGTAACCGGATTTAAACTGAATCCCAAGGAAACCGCTGAAAACAATACGAATATGTAAAATCGGCGAATAAGATATTGTCTCATTATCTTTTCTCCTTTATTTCTATGCATTCATTTACGAAAATAAGCCTTTTATTTTGTTTAATTTAAATAGCTTATGTGAATAATATCTATTTTAATTATTTTATTGATCTTATGTTATCTTGACGCATAAGACCTAATTTTAGTTTACATCTAATAATCATTTATATTTGAAACTAAAGAAAGCCATCAAGGATATTTCAAAAGGATCTTAAAGCCCCAAAAGTTTTCATTTTACAACGCAATATGCTATAAATTCAGACGAAGTATGATCAACGCTTAAGGCTGGTGAAGCCAATCGTTCCAAATGCTTCATACGAATTCCAAACTATCGCTTCACCATTACCCCGTTAATGGTATTGGATGTTTATCCTCTCAAAATCTATGGTGTTTTTATGAATCAAATAACAAATTCACATGACGAACATATCACTGATGAGCTTGACTCCTGGAAGGGTTGGGTGTCTGTTGGATGCGCTTTTGTATCGACTTTTATCTGCTTTGGAATTGCCTACAGTTTTGGTGCGTTTTTCGATTCCATGTCTTTGGATTTTGGCGCCAGTAGAACCGCGACTTCAGCGGTGTTTTCAATTACCACATTCATCTTCTTTACCGGTGGGATTATCAGCGGAAGTGTTGCTGATAGATTTGGTCCTAAACCTGTTCTTATCTTTGGCGGTTTAACCATGGGACTGGGTCTTTATTTAACTTCACTGGTAAATTCTATATGGGTCGGATATGTGACCTATGGATTAGGTGTGGGGATTGGAGTTGCATGCGGTTATGTACCAATGGTTGCCGTAGTGGGTGCGTGGTTTGAAAAACGACGGGCAGCAGCACTCGGCGTAGCTGTCACTGGCATCGGTTTTGGCACCCTGTTAATGGCCCCCTTGGCAGCGAGCTTGATCAACAGATTTGGCTGGCGTCAAACTTACGTGATCTTTGGAATCTTTAGTGCTGTTATCTTGGTGTTGTGTGGATTTATCACTCCGCGTTCACCAATGCTTTCCGAACAGGACACAAAAAACCGCTTAAGAGACGTAATAAAAACCCCTGTTTTCCGCTATATGTATCTTTCAGGTTTCTTTAATACATTGGCTCTTTTTTTCCCTTTTGTGTTTTTAGTTCCATATGCCAGGGCTCAAGGGATTAACGATGTCGCTGCCGCTTCTTTGGTAGGAATAATAGGAGGTGCCAGTATCATAGGCAGATTGGGATTTGGTGCTTTAGGAGACAAAATCAGCCGGATTCGCCTGTTTCAGACAACATTTTTTTTAGTTGCACTCAGTTTTTCGTTATGGTTGCTGGCATCAAAATCCTATATCATGTTGGTTGCATTTGCAGTAGTACTGGGAGCTGGGTATGGCGGTTTTATCGCTCTTTCTCCCGCTGTCGCCGCAGAATTATTCGGTCTTATTGGCCTGGGAAGTATTTTGGGAGCAATGTATACAGCTGCCGGATTCGGCGGATTGCTGGGTCCGCCAATGGCGGGCTATTTAATCGATAGTACGGGAAGCTATACACTCGCCATTATCGCGGCCATGGTCCTCGCCTTTATTGCTTTTTTATTATTGATTCCCGTTGAACGCTTTATGCATAGCCACATGCAATCAAGAAGTTAAATATTTGAATTAAGCCAGTATTGTGCTATTTTAGGCCCAATCGTTTTATAATAATCTCTTGGTAACGTTCAAGACGGTAAGTTATACTTGCAAATGAATAAAAATATGAAGAAAGAGACTACTTCGACTTCAAACAACTGGCCGAACAAAGTCAAGAAGGCTACCCGAGGGCTTCTGCCCTGGC
>JAFDFT010000626.1 GCA_019309685.1 Deltaproteobacteria bacterium | reverse complement strand
TAATCTCTCCGGTCCGATCTGTATTATAGCCTCCCAATGCTTCAACCCGCTTTTTAAATTCCTGGGTATTGATGGTTTCAAGCAGTATTTGAATATTATCTGAATCAAAGTACTTATCAGGTATAACCAAATCATATTGCTCGGTGACAACGGGAATGAAGTCAAGCCCTAGCGCTTTTGCCGCGGCATATATTCCAAGGCCCACGTCAACGCTGACATTTAGTACAGCTACAGCCACGGACATGTGGGTAAACTCTTCGTTCTCATAGCCCTGAATAGAAGATGGATCGATGCCCAGTGTTTTAAGTTTATGGTCAAGCAAAATCCGCGTGCCCGAGCCTGCCTGCCGGTTAATAAAAGCGATATCGTCACGGATAAGATCTTCAATTCTGTTTATGTGCTGAGGATTGCCTGATCGAACAATCAACCCCTGATCCCTCAATACCAGGTGAACCAGTTTTACCGGGATCTCCGGGAGGTACTTTTTTATGTATGAAATATTGTAAGAGCCGTCATCAGTGTCCAGCAAATGAGATCCTACCAGATGGCACATCCCCCTCTTGATAGCCATCAACCCTCCAAGACTCCCTACGTGACTTGAAGAAAGGGTAATGCCGGGTTGTTTTGCTCTTATCTGATCAGCTAAAACATCAATGGTATTGTCATGGCTGCCGACCATGATCATTGTATTATGAATAGATGAAAGAGGGCGCAGCAATTCCGCTGTTACAGGCTGGTTCTCATTTAGTCCCTCCACATGGTTGGGGATGCGTATAATTCCATCCGCCTCGGTAATGGTAGTAATGCATCCGGCACCTCTGGGCATGGGAATGGCGACGATTCTGTCATCCACCTTTCCCAGCTTCACTCGAAGAAATTCCTCAACACCCAGTTTTGAAGGTATCTTACGTGCGGGCTCTACCTGAACAACGGGTCTGCTGATTTCTGACTGTCCAAGAAGTTTCAAAATCAATGGTTTGACAAACTGCTCAAAAGCGACAATGGCAGATACCGGGTACCCCGGAATACCAAAGACAGGTTTGTCTTTAACTTTGCCGATAATCACCGGTTTTCCGGGCATAATGGTTACACCGTGCACCAGCACGTCTCCCAAATCGCTGATGACGTCCTTGGAATAGTCTTCACTGCCTGCCGATGATCCGCCGACCATAATGATAATGTTGAAATCGTCATTGACCGCTTCCTCTACAGCTTGCCTGATAAGCGCCTGATCATCCACTAGAAGGTCGTTCCGTGTATATGTTCCGCCGAAAGACTCTGCCAGTTTTCCGAGAACATACGCATTGGTTTCAAGAACTTGGCCAGGCTTTAATTCCTTAAAACCGCTTTTTTGGAATTTTTCCGATCGCCAGTCTACAAGCTCCGAGCCTGTAGGAATGATAAGCATTTTAGGTTTTCTTTTAACGTTAACAGAAAAAATGCCACCTGAAAGGAGAGCTCCTACACAATATGGAGTTATCATGTGATTTTGAGGAAACAGAAGTTCTGTAGCGACAATATCTTCTCCCATTTTCCGAACATGCTGCCATGGAAACGCGGGCGCTTCAATCACTACCCGTTTTTCATCCAAAACATTAACCTGTTCAATCATGATAACCGCATCACAGTCTTCAGGTATCACATGGCCTGTATTAATATAAAACGCACTGCTGCCAACGATCAGTTCTTTTGGATTCGTTTCACTCGCGTCAAAAGTGGTCTCCGCTTTGACGGCAATGCCGTCCATGGCAGCTGAATGAAAATTTGGGGACGAAAGAACAGCTGTTACAGGACTGGAAAGAACCCTGCCTACAGCCTCCGGAACAGCAATTGTTTCTTCTGATAGGATACCAGCAAGATTAAATTCACGGTCAAGAATCTCTCTTGCTTCCACAAGCGTCTTCATTTTTAGGTAAATATTACGGCTTGATTTCATGTTTATCCTCTAACAACAATGAATTTGTAAAAATAAAATTCATCCGATATTATTCTTGAAAAAAGGCTGATCACTCAAATTATTA
>JAFDFT010000154.1 GCA_019309685.1 Deltaproteobacteria bacterium | reverse complement strand
TTTGTGACATTGCCTACACAATAACCAACGATGACGGACTCCACGATGGTGAGGATTGTCAATATCGCAACGTACAACCATCCGAAATAGGCGATCATGACAGGCAATAGGAATGGTTTGACAGCCCTGTTGCACAGGAATATGGCCAGAGGAGATTCGGCAGCTCCTTTTTCCCTCAGTTCCTTCAGCAGGGGATACCACGCATATATCGGACCCATCGATATGATCCCCGCCGTCGTCGAGAAAACGATACCCTTAGCACCTGAGCCTTTACCAAGGTATCTGACAATCTGTCCGGGCTTGATGAATAGATTTAGGAGCACCATTAAAACGAAGGCCAGACTCAGTGGGCCGACTATCTTGAGTAGAATGCTGCCGCTGCTCTTGAGGGCCTCGGAGGCTTTGTCCGTTACAGTCAAGAAAAGCACTGCATATACCAAGATGACCACTGCCAACAAGATAACTGAGCGAGGTGGATTCCTATAGCCCTGTGGTTTCGTCACATTTCCCTTATTCAAGATACCCACCCCTCAACGAGATGAAGGATTGATACTACAAGCATGGAGGTGGGCATTGATAAAACAAGGCACAACCCATTTCTCATAAGCGCAAATCTTTTGCCCAAAGCGTTCATCTCAGCAGGCAATTGGAGCCACCCCACCTTAACCCAAGTAAGGATGAGGGCTGTCACTGCGAACATGCTCACATTAAGTTCAGATAACCCTGCACCTATTACATAACTATTGATGGGATTTCCGGCAAGGAGACTGCCGATGCATGCTCCCCAAATGGTATCCAGGACCACATTCCCTGAGAAGACCGAGGAGAGCATCCCCTTCGTGACAAAAGTATTGAACAGGCCAACGAGGAGCACAACCGTTGCCAGTATGGGAAGCATGTTGGCAAACTGCCTGGCAGATTTACCAATCGCATCGCCTGCGACGGTTCTGTCGATCTTTGCTGGCATTGACTCGTCTGCGATCCGGCCAAAGGCATACTCTTTAGATTTTGATATTCTGTACCCTTCTACTGCATCTGCTACTGGGCCGCTGATGTCTGTCAGAACCTCAATGCCGTTTTCCTCAAGGTGTCTTCGTGCAGTGGGGCTGCAAGAACCACTCAGGACTGCTTTCACATCTTTGCTAATCGCGAGTATAATTGCCTGGCTGCCTGCCCCCTTCTGCCCGGCAGCACCCGGATTCGGCTCGGCCTCAACACCCATTGAGTCGAGATCAACGATTATCAAGTACTGGGCTGTACCGAATTTGCGTGAGACTTGAGCATTCAGGTCAGCCCTCTCAGCAGCGATGGCGATTTTCATGAGTTACCTTATTAACGCATCAACTGTTATTTGCAGCAACACCAATTAGAAACTCCAATTTACATGAGAGACGTTTGCATTGGTAGGCCTTCAGGCCCAGGGTAACGCGATTTGCTGTGATAATTCTGCAAGCATCTGCAGCAAGCCGTGCCAACGAATCGTAGGCTGCATGCCCTGCCTATCACAACGTCAGGCACACGCCAAGACGTAATCGTTCATCCATAAACAGCGCCTATGACATAGAGCCGGTGAGTTTTTGCCAACGCTTGGTGAACGGTTACTTCGCAAGATATTGACATCAGAGGCACTGCGAAGCCTTATCGCACAACCAAGACAAGCCCTATACATTGCTGAACGTGCCTCTGATAAGCCCAACGTTTAGCTGATCAACCGGGGCTTAGCGGCAGCGCAGCTCCGGTCAGCGTCCAGCGCCATGTTGTGCTCTGGAGTTCTTCTTGGCAAGATGGCCCAAATACAACGGCTTGATATCATTCAGGGCATCCGATTCGTATTGATTCGCAAAATAAAGGTCCCATCTCAGCTGGATATTCATCCAAAAATCTGATGAAACCCCAAAAACCTTTGCAAGTCTTAAGGCCGTACTAGGGGTAATGCCCCGCCTCCCGTTGATTATTTCATTTATCCGTTGATATGGAACGTTTATGGCAATAGCTAAGTCTCGCTGAGTGATGCCCATTGGTTTTAAAAACTCCTCCAACAGCATTTCTCCAGGGTGGGTCGGTGTCCTATGTGTTGGTATTCGTATCATTTTAACTCCTTACAATTGTATATATTAATGATAGTCTGTAATTTCAACATTCATTGGGCCATTCTCAGCCCAAATGAAACAAATGCGATATTTATCATTTAATCGAATGCTGCATTGTCCTTTTCTGCCACCTGACATGGCTTCCAATCTATTTCCAGGCGGAACTCGCAGTTCATCAATCGATAAAACGGAATCCAATTGATCAAGTTTTCTGGATGCGATTCTCCATATTTGCTTTGGACAGACCTTCATTGCAGCCTTGGTTGCTTTACCGTTAAAAATATCTTCTGTCGCTTTGTCCTTGAAGTTTTTTATCATGTAATCACAATAACTCGGATATCATGCTATTTCAACCCATATTTCCACTTTTTAAGGCGCCAAAACGTTGAAGCTCACCTGCCGCTAAGGAGCGCAGCGGAATAGCGGTCAGGTGGAGCGTGTTGTTAGCCGATCTTATTTCATGCCCTTGATTACAACAAAGGCGCCCCTCCCAAAGTCATCCAAAATGGTTTCTGTCAATTCTCCGGGAATAAGGGTCTGTCTGATTTTTGCGATCTCAAAACCCGCTTTATTAAGATATTTCAGCACCTCTTGAGTAGAGAAGAAGGCGGCATCTTTGTAAAACTTACTTTCTTCTTTTTTATCCGCATACTTTCTGCCAAGTTCGCTTTCTTTGTCCACAAATCCAACAATGATGCACCCGCTGGGCTTCAATACCCTAAATGCCTCTTTGAAAGACTTGATGACATCATCAACAAAGCAGATGGTCGTTACCATCAGTAAATAATCAAACCTGCCGTCAGAAAAAGGCAACTCTTCTGCTACGCCGGGATAAACGTTGATGCCCAGCATTTTAGCTTTAATTGCCATCTTTTCTGAGGGCTCAACCCCGATTTTTATTCCAAGTGGTGCAGCGAATTTCCCTGAGCCGACACCTACTTCCATACCTTCTGCTCCGGGTGGAGGAATAAGTTGGCGGATTGCTTCCAATTCAGCTTCATACAGAACAATGTTCTTCTTGAACCATTCGTCATACGCATCGCTGTGTTTATCAAATGGTTCTGTTTTTGGCATACGAAACTCCACGATGGCTCACAATGTCGGCTAACGCTGAATTGAGACGCGGAAAATGCGTTAGCATTTTCCCGTCGAGACTCAAACGATTCGTTATACTATCCGCTTTTTATTTTTTAAATTCAGTAAAATAGATAAATGTCATCCAAAAAACGTTAAACAGAATACAAAGAATTATTATCGTATATGGCGATCTAAAGACTCCAAACAACCGAGCTTCAGTGGCTCTATAGGTATGTCCACAAAACGGGCATTTTACCTGACTAAAATTTTGGAATTGGCTTACCGCATCAAAGAACCAAACAAAGTTAGTATTTTTTCGTACTTTGTAAATTCTATTTTCATTAATGTTAAATTGTCTGAAACAAGAGAGGCATGTAGTTTGCTGATTGTTTTTCATGTGTTAATAATCGCAGTATAACGTCACCCATGAGCGGCGCGGTATTCCGCGTGCGATCCATGGGATTGTTGTGTCCTTATGAAACCTTCTCTTTCATTCTGCCGCTTATGTATTTATGCAGAATGCTGGATATCAGGGTTTGATAGGGCAACCCTTCTTCCATCGCTTTTTTCTGAAAATGTACAAGGTCGCGTTCGGTCATTCGTATATTAACGCGCTTGTCCTTTCGAAGGGTTGCTCGTGCTGCTTCCTGATAGAGTTTAGCTTCACGTTTGAAATGTGGGATCGTTTCCCATTCATCATTCTCAACGGATTTCAGTATGTCTTTTTCCTCTTTTGTTAATTTCATTTTGAATTACCTTCAAGATATTTTCGTGTCATCTTTCGACTTGGAATGATTGTCTTGAGAAAAATTATTCCCTCACTTTCTACAAATGGAACAAGGCAGGCATAGTTTTCCACATTTACTATAAATATCTTTTGTCTTGGATATGTTTTCTGATTGGGGTGCTGAATTGTATCAAGCAACCCTTCGTGCGTAATACTGTTCCCGGTCGGCTTAAGTGCCTTGTTATGACTTTATTAACCCAGCTTCCTCGCAATATAAACCCCATAGCTGTAATATTTTTTAAATCCCTCATAAAGAGATATTTCTTTCTTTTCAGCTTCTACTATTGCTTGAGCATTTTCGTTATTCGCATTCCGAGCGAGGAATTCGGCAAAACTGTTTTGCAATGGCCGATAATAATTATCTAACCAGCAGCGCTCTGGTAAAACAAAATACGCAATTGGAGAATAGCCACTGTTTTCCAAAATACTAATCTTTGCTGAGGCCGTACTTATTTCCGGATATTCAGCCTCCCAATGTTTTTGGATTTTAAATGGTCGACCATCAGTTGTCCATGTAATTTCTGACACAACCAGCAACCCGCCGGTTTTCAGAAAACGCTTCCAGTCATTTATTCCATTTTTGAAACCCATATTATATATGGCTCCCTCAGACCAGATGACATCATATTCCTCATTATCAAATTGCAGGTTGTCCATTGAACATACAAGAGGATCTATTTTTTTGCTTAAGCCTTCGCTTTCAGCGTTGGCTTTAAGCACTTCGACAAAATCCGGCAAAAAGTCTACAGCAGTGATTTGGGCATTTAATACGCGGGCAAGCAACATTGCGGAAGAGCCTGTACCGCAGCCAATATCCGCAATCTTTAATAGTGCTGATGGGTCTATCATAGCTAAGTCGATCGCCTTGCTTGTCTCTGCATCCCCTCCAGGCCCTTGTCGCTTCGCTCTCTTATGCAAGTCTATTAAGAGTTGATAATCTTCCATTGTTTAGTCTCTCTTTATTTGTGGCCATAACGCTGGAGCTGAAACGCGGGAAACGCGCCAGCGTTTTCCCGTCGAATCTCCAGCGACTTGTTATGCAGTATTAATCATTTTAGTATAAGACTTAGCGCATTCTTTGACATAACTCTTATCATTAAAATTGTTTGCTAAGAATGCGAAAAAGTCATAATTTTCTTCATCCATTGTCGAAAATGGGAAATCGAGAAGATTCAATGGATTCGAATATGAAGACCAATAATTCCAGACAAAATTAGGCTCATCATCATATAAAACTTGAAAGCTATTTCTAAATCCTAGAAAGTAACGTTTGATTTTCAGTTTTAAATTATTATCTTCCAAATTCCAACATTGTTTATTTATCTGCAAGTTTAGACTTTCATTTTGATAGTAGATTACAGCAATTTGATTTTTTCGCTTATCGAATACTGAGCCCCAACCAAGACACTGTTCGGATTCAATATCTTTCTCACCATCTGCCTCTTCAAATTAAAAGAAACCAGTTTCTGGATCAAGCCAATAAATTCCAAAACTATCATGTGAGCGAACAGGGATTTTTTTCATATTTGTCTATCTGCAAGTAGACTTCATAACGTCTGCCTTGAGCGCAAATTTATCCGTACGCTCCAAGGCATTGTTATCCATTTATCTGTAGGCATCTTTGCGGTCATCGACCGTAAGCATGTAGATTATCTTTTCGTCTTGGTCGACTATGTAGAAAAACCTGAACTTACCGATACGGTATCGCCAGGTGTCTGTTGAATATCCCTGAAGCTTTTTGATGTTGTTTCACCAAAATGGCTCTTTCTTGATCTGGGGGTAAACAAAAGAATCAAGTTTCTTTCTCAAGAAACTAACGTCGCGAGATGATAGCTTCTTGAACCTTTTAGAGAACTCGTCTGTTTCAAAAACACGATAATCAGGCAAAACGGCCTCGTTTCGCTTTCGCATCACGAAGCCCGCTCTTAATGCTTCGATTCAGGCTAGCGTTGTTTTTGATTTCCGCCATTTCGAATTCATCAACAAAAGCGCAGCGGTCTCTATAAAATTCGAAATAGGCCTGTTGTCATGACTGGCCATTCCTTTGAATCTCTTGTAGACCTTTTCGTCAAGTCTTAGTGTTATGGTTTTGGACATTTGCTGTCTCCTTTGATTAATCTACCCATAGAATACAATAGAATGCATAGGAATACAATAGAATTCTTTTTTTCTTATGGATAACGTCGCGGTTCACCTGGCGCAGGGGCTTCCACAAAACTTGTTAAATTCCAAGATCTCACGCATACTTAAAATTTCTCAAAACGGCGCGGCCCCTTCGATCAGGTGCAACCGTCTTGTTGGCCGATATATTCTGTAAGTAATCCTGCATTTTGAGTAGCATTTAATTGGCGTCTATCAGCCGTAACAAAAAGCTCAGCCTGCCATTCCATTGCACATGCTATGTGTAATGCATCCATCGCTCGTAAAGTGTTCTTCTCTAATAAATTTACGGAATGGGAGATCACGGCGGGAGTAATTTGAAGCACGATTGCATCATGCACATCTTCCATCAAATTCCTTTTAATTGTACGATAATCATCCGATGATAAAATTTGCTCTCTTCGCCTTCGGTTTAATCCAGATATTATTTCAGGTACTACTATTGTGCATAGTGCCAATTGTGAGGCTCCCTGTAAGAGATGATCTAAAGTTTCAGAACCATCTTCTAACACATATCTTTTAGCAAATGCGGATGAATCACATATGAGCTTCATAATTCTGATTCACGTTCTTCAATAATAGCTGATGCCAAATCACTTCCTGGAATTTGTAAACAAATGCCCGGTTTTTTCCAGGATGGCATTTTGCGATTCTTGTCAGTAAAAGGAATTACCTCTGCAATAGGCCTTCCACGTCGTAAAAGGATAATTGTTTCACCATGTTCGACTTCGGTAATGAATCTTGATGCTTTTTTTCTAAAATCTGTAAAAGAAACTGTTTTCATTGCACACCTCCTATTAATGTACACTAAAATGTACATTATAGAGGGCATTTTGTCAAGGTATTTGTTGTGACCGGCCAACGCTCAGCTTGAGAGGTGTGAATGTAGCACAGCGGAATGAATATCCTGCTCAAAGCTGTTGTTATGCAACAGTATTATGTTCAATATCTGTTTATATTGTCTTAACCGGAATAATTCGTTGTTCGATGTCAGACCAAATTTTTCTTTTTATCATTCGTAAATCATATTCAGTCTGTAAATTCAGCCAAAACTGCGCTTCAACATTAAAATAACGCTCTAGTCTCAACGCGGTATCGGCAGTAATTGATCTTTTTCCGTTGACAATTTCGCTAATTCGATTTGGAGGAACAGAAAGGTCACGTGAAAGCTGATTTATACTAATTCCCAAGGGTTCCATAAAATCTTCACGAAGGATTCCCCCAGGTGTTATCGGATCAAAAAGTTTTTTAGTGCTCATACATATACCTCAATGATAATCTGCAATTTCTACATTAAATGCATTACCCTCAAGCCACTCAAAACATACACGCCATTGTTTGTTAATGCTGATAGCAAATTGTCCCTTTCTATTCCCTTTTAGAGAATGATATTTATTGCCCGGATTAAGCATTAAAGCATCCAAACTCGGAGCAGCATGAAGAACCATAAGCCTTTTTCTAGCCTGCCGTTCAAAAGATTGGAAGCGACGAATTCGTTGATCGTTAAATAATCTTTCAGTGTCTCGGCAGGCAAAAGACTTTATCATACGGGAACAGTATTACGGTTGGCGTAATATGTCAAGTGGATTATTTTTGGTTGCGGCATAATGCAGAATTAACCGGCGACTGCCCCTGGAGCATGCGGAAGAGGAAGTTGTCCGGTTGAATGATTTGTTAGCCACCCAAACCACTTGTTGCTACCATACCCACTAATAACAGGCTGATTTTTTGCACGTGTAATGACCTATTTTTGGCATATTACTTGAGAGCATTCAACTATATGATCGCACACGACATCTCAGACATCCGCCGGTTTAGGGAAAAAATCCCTGAAAGTTGCTATTAGGGGTATAGCGAAACCAACGACTGCGCCAAAGTTAAAAAGCACCTCGGTATAGATACCGAAGTATAATGAAAATGCTGAATCCAGAGGAGCCCAAGCCAATAAACTGATAATGAAGCAGTAATATGTCCAGCGTTCACGCCGCTTGAAAGGATATAGAGCTAAATAAAGGAAACAGACGCTCCAGCCAGTAATTGTGGAGCCCAAAACAGCGAATATCCAGGGATGGTAAGCCGACACCGCTCCATGTAGATAAGGCTGTCCCCAAAATGCCTCTGAAATCGATTGGTTATAGCTCTTAAAGATTATGCTGGTTGAACCGAAGGTCATTACCAGACCAAGTATTATGCTAATTACGCAGTAAACTACAATCCATTTTTGCCAAAAGATAAAACGTCTGTTCATGTGAATTGGGACTTCTTTCATCCTTATTTTTTCCCTATTTTTTGGTTTATTGTCTAAGGGTGCTAACGCCTAAACCAATCTGCCGCAATGGAGCGTAGCGGAATTGCGGTCAGGTGGAGCGCCTTGTTATGTTTTTCACATTCATCAGTTATGTGTAATCCTAACACTTTTTCTCATGAATGCTTTACATCAATTCAAGAAGGTAAGGAGCAACAAACCCTTCATATATTTCTTTCCTTTCATCTGGTAAATCTTTCCAACCAGTAATTCTGCCGCGACACATTTCCGAGCCGCACATGCACTGTTTCGGAAAATAATCAACATCATAATTTCTCATAGCATAATCAAAGGTTATCTCTTCATTAACAATAATTTCTCTTATGGCTACAAAGTCATGGGCACCAGATTCATTGATACTAATACCACAATTAGGGTCACAGGAATGATTAACCTTACTTATTAATCCAGCGTGTAATACATATTCATTTACGCCTGTCTGTGAAGCATGAGAGTGATTCTCCTCCAGTATTTTATCAATTATTCCGACCATTACTATTTCACCAGTTATAAATGATCTCGTCGCAAAAACACCTTCTCCTTTTCTATCAGATACTCTTAACTCAAATCCAACGTTCATATTGAAACTCCTTTTAAATTTGTTTTCTTAAACATAACTTAATTATTATGCAGAGTCTTCTTTTTTACAAAATTTAATTATTTATAATTATATACATATTTTTTGTTAAAAAATCAATAATATGTTAATTTATCAATTATATCAGCCTTATATAGTCCTTTTATCATCATTTTGTATTAAACTAAATTTATTTTATTTTGATATTTTTCTTCTTTTTGTCAGTAATTTCCGGTTAGGAAATTGCATAAAAAATATATAAAATCAGCGTATTAAGTCATTTTTTACTTGACAACTTATTTATAATGCGCGGCGAATTTTTGGTATTATTAATAATATCAAGGAGTTAAATTATGCCGCGCTCATTAGACCCTTTCAAGAAAAAATTTGAACCATCGTTTGAACAATTATTTAAACCCGTCAAAGATACCGTGATTGGAATGACACCACTCGAATCTAAATGTAATAGACCTTTGAAAATGAGTTTTGAAGATCATCTCAAGGCATTAGTGTATTTTCACCTTGAAGAACACAAATCAGCACAGCATCTTTTGCAAGTGCTCGAAGAAGATGCTTTCGCTCGTAATGAGATAGCTCCAAAAGAAGGCATCAAAAAGAGCAGTTTCTCAGAGGCCACCAATTCAAGGGGACTTGAGCAGTTCATGTATGTCTTTAAAAACTTACAAGCCAGGGCTGCAAAAATGTTGCCGGATCGTCATCCTGATCTTGGAAATCTTGTGGGCATCGATGGGACATTGATCGATGCAACGCTTTCAATGCATTGGGCCGACTACAGAAAAGGACAGAAAAAAGCCAAGGTGCATGTTGGTTTCGATCTGAACCGAAGTATTCCCAGAAAGATCTTTCTTACCGATGGCAAAGGGGCTGAACGTCCTTTTGTGAAGCAAATCCTCTCGACAAGCCAAACCGGCATTATGGATCGAGGGTACCAATGCCATAAAAATTTTGACCTGTGGCAGCAGGAAAACAAGCTGTTCATGTGCCGTATTAAAGCCAAAACCAGAAAAAAAGTTACCACAGTCCAACAGTTCGACCCCAATAGTATTGTTTTCTATGACGCTATCGTATTGCTCGGAACTGCCGGAATCAATCAGACAGAAAAACCGGTACGGCTTGTGGGCTATGAAGTCGATGCTGTAAAATACTGGATTGCCACAAACCGTTTGGACCTTTCAGCTGAACAGATAGCAACAGCGTATAAGCTTCGATGGGATATCGAAAACTTTTTTGCGTGGTGGAAAAGGCACCTTAAGGTTTACC
>JAFDFT010000625.1 GCA_019309685.1 Deltaproteobacteria bacterium | reverse complement strand
AATCATCCGAAAAGATTCCATGAACCCCCGCGGAAGATTAATACACACCCCTCTAGCAATAGCCGATTGCCCTTTAGGGTCTTTATCATCTCCATAAGCATATTTTAAATTTTTAAAAATACGCCGTATACTTTTGGGTTTTGTAAAAAAGGCTAAATTGCAAAGAAGATCAGCAAGCCCATACAGAAGAAAAAGGGGGGTCCATGCAAAGATAAAGGAAACAAAAGAATATACATATCCACCGATAAAATGACGAACAGGTCTGATTTTTTTCCAGATTTTCCCCATACGTGTTCCTTTTTATCTGAGAAGCCGGTCGACATAAAAGGTTAGGGTACTGTCATATAAAGGCAAACCGGGCAATCGGTAAAAATTATGTTTTTCACTGCCGCTTGTCAATAATTTCTATCATTTTAAGATCATCTCGAAAAGAAGTGATTAAATGCTTGCCGAAAAGGGAAGATGGCTTTATGATTCAAAATTAAGAACTTTCACATATAGGAGGTAGAAAAATGGCTGAAGCAAAATGTGAGAACTGCGGACTGCGTGCAAGATACGATAAAAATCCAAAATCCTTTCTGGGAAGATTCTGGAGATGGCACATCAATTGGTGCCCGGGCTGGAAATCCTACATGAAATCACTCCCGGAAGATAAAAAGACAGAGATAAAGGCTCAGTATAATATTCAAAAATGAAAAGGGTCCAAGGATTCCAGGAGTCAAGAGCCCAAGTGGTTTTATCTTTAGCTTTTTCTAGTTATATAATTATTTACTATTCACTTGCCCCTTGCCTCTTGCCTTTCGCCACTCATCACTTGTCAATATTAACTATTCACTATGCGCTTACTTCATTTCACAGTCCAAAATCTTTGGATCAAATACACTGCCAATAAGCATCCGCCGTCCTCTTACCGCGGCAACACTGGCAGCGGACAGTTCATCGCCTTTATTTAGATATACTTCCTTTATATTAAATCCTCCTGAAGGCTTTGGTGACAGATATAGTATCTGAGAAGGAGACAGACGTGACGGATCTTTGGCATGGGCAACAAAATCTAACAGCCGCGGATGCGCTCCGATCCAAAGTCCTCCTGATGGATCGATTTCGATATTATCCACCCCCGTATCCAGTTTGATCTTTTCTCGGAGACTTAGTTTCCCGGATGATACTTCTCTGTCATAGAGACGAAGTGAGAGTTCGGTGACCGCGCACAAATAAAGCGTTTTCCCATCGCTGCTTACATTGATACCGTTTGCATACTTGATACCACTCGCTGCTTCTGAAAACCGTGAACCGTCATAATAAACAACATTTGAAAGCGGAAGCTTTAAATAATCCTCCATCACCCGCATGATTCCGGAAACATGGCCATGATCATTAGATACATAAAAGCTGTCCGGCCCTACGGCAACCAGATCGTTTGGTGATACCAGCATGGGGTCGGATATGGTTTTTGTATGGTATAACGCTATCCCTATCAACTCGTAGACTTCAATAGTATGGACACCCCGCGCATGATTAATTGCAAATAAAAAACCCTTTCCGTTATTATCCACATACAGGCTGATCCCATGGGGTTGGAAATCCCTTCCCATATTGGATGTCAAATTAAAAAGAACGGGATCAGGTGCATTGAGATTGTAGGCATAGATCGCACCATTGCCGGCTTTTCCGGCATTTACCGCCCGCCGATCACATGCTGAGATATAGGCAATGCCGGTTTTTGGATGGATCGTAATGTCTTCAGCTCCGGACAAACCTGGGATCTGAGTACATGCCCCTTCAAAATGGGGTTCAATGGTCTTAAATTGCCCGGCAGACCATAGTAAATTAACAAACCAGATAACAATGATAATCAGTAACACCAAAGCGACGGTAATTGTTTTTTTAAACATGTTCACATCTCCCTTGTAGTTATTTTGAGACCTTTGAAAAGCGTCAATTTTTGTTCAAGATCAAGGAAAGCAAAAATTTTAACCACAGGAATACGTAGAGTATTTTGAGGATTAAAATTTGAGCATGACAAAGATATT
>JAFDFT010000153.1 GCA_019309685.1 Deltaproteobacteria bacterium | reverse complement strand
CAAAAGACTGATTAGTGTGAAAATGACAAGAAAAAATAAAAAAATTCCGATGATTTCTTTTTTCATAGCCGCCTGTTTAAAACTTTCCAGTAATTCTTAACAGTAATAAACCAGTTTAATTGTCAACAGCGATTGTTTTATAAAAAGTGATGACAACGTCAAAAGTTCAAGTCCAAGGCGCCGCAAATCCCGAGGAATAAGGCGTACATCTAGTACACCGCAGTAACGAGGGATGCAGCGCAACGCAGGAATTGGGCTTTTTACTAAGTCATCACACTTCCAATATAAACGGGAGTATAACCGGATACCGTTTTATGGTAAAGGAAAAATATTGTTTCAAAGCGGTTCTTAGTTTCGTCCTGATAATTTCGGCGCGATCCTCAACCTCCGGACCAATATCCTCAACAATTTCCAGAACAACGCATTTGGCATCTTCCAGCAGGTGGCCCGATTCCGTCTCAAATACAAACCCTTGCGAAACAATTTCCGGCCCATATACGATAATGCCCGTTTCTTCATCAAAAGCCATATTGACGATAACCAGTCCGTCCTCTGAAAGAATACGCCGCTGCCTCAACACACTTCTTCCAACATCTCCAATACCCTTACCATCGATAAGCACTCTGCCGGTCGATACATTTTCCTTAATAATTCCACCCTGTTCATCAAACTCAATAATCTGACCATTTTCCGCAAGCAAAACCCTTTCCGGCAGAATACCGACTTGTTCAGCCAAATGCGCATGCTGAATCAGATGACGGTATTCCCCATGAATCGGAATAAAAAATCTGGGCTTTACCAGATTGATCATGAGCTTTAACTCTTCCTGAAAAGCATGCCCAGATACATGGACCGCTGATATTTTCTCATAAATGACATCAGCTCCCAGCTTGAACAGTTTATTAATAATATTTGCTATGGATTTTTCATTGCCGGGAATAAATTTTGACGAAAAAATAACTGTATCTTCTTTATCTATCTTTACCTCTTTATGTATCCCGCTCGCCATCCGCGCAAGCGCCGCCATCGGCTCTCCCTGACTTCCGGTGGTAATGATAATAATTTTATCATCCGGAAAATTACCAACCTGATTCACATCAATCTCAATACCTTTAGGGATATCGATGTATCCAAGCAATTTGGCGATATTCACACTTACCTCGATGCTTCTGCCGTTAAAAACGATTTTTCTTCCGTTTCTATTAGCGATTCTAACGACTTGCTGAATACGGGGAATATTCGAAGCAAATAATGCGATAATCACCCGGCCCTTGCTTTTTGAAACTATTTTATCCAGCGTTTCATAAATTTCCTTGTCTGATATGGTATATCCTTCTCTTTCAACGTTTGTCGAATCTGAAAGCAAGGCAAGCACACCTTCTTCACCGTATCTGGCAAATTTATTGACATCCGTAATCATCGAATCGGTTAAATCGTGGCTAATTTTAAAATCACCTGTGTGAACAATTAGGCCAACTGGAGTTCTAATGGCAATCCCCACACCATCCACAACGCTGTGACTCACACGAATAAACTCCAGCTCAAAATCCCCTAGCCTTAGTTTTTCATCGGAAGAAATCTCATGCAAGGAAGATGTCGTCAGGATACCATGTTCTTCCAGCTTGTGCTGAACAACCCCGATGGTAAATGGCGTACCGAAAACAGGAGTATTCAGTTCTTTGAGCAAATAAGGTAATGCCCCAATATGGTCTTCATGAGCGTGTGTTAAAACAATGCCGGCAACTTTCGACTTATTTTGTTTTAAATAATCAAAACCAGGGATGACAATATCAACTCCCAGCATATAATCTTCGGGAAACATTAATCCCGCATCCACGATAAAAAGGGCATCCCCATACTCAAAAACCATCATATTCAAGCCAATCTCACCCAAACCGCCAAGGGGAATGATCCTGAGTTTCTTATCCTGTTTCTGCATTTCCATGTATAAATACCGGTACTTCTGTTATCTCTTTTTTGATGTTACGTAATAATATTTAAGTGCGTAAAAATTGAATCAACCTTTGATATCAACCAGTTGCGTTGATGCTGGGTAGCATAGGCTATACAATTGCACCGTACGTTACTTTTTGTTCGTACCAGAAGTTCACACGCCAGTAAATTTTGCTCCAAATCCAAGGCAAAATAAAAGGGCTGGCATTCAGCATGTTCAGCCTGTACAGATGTGAGGATCTTTTCGTCAAGGGGTATCCAAAAGATATCTCCCACACCAGATGAACCGAACTTCTCTTTTAGATACGCTTTAAGATTCTCGTAATCTGTTGCCCTCAACTCATCGATGACATACTGTTTCATAGATTATAACCTCAATTGAGCGAAAGTTGAGGGTGCTCCAGCTTCCCCGGCGACGGGATCTACGCTTCGCTCCGACAAAGCATCAAGGGTAAAGCCGTAATAATCTACTGCGAATCCTTGATAACGCAGAAGATGGGGTATCATCGGCTTTCCCGGAGGGTAAATAAAGAATGATATTTATACCTCATCTATAGACTATAGAAGATATACAAAAATATGAATAAACTAAGCTATACCCTTAATCCCTATGTAATTAGTAAAAGTTTTTCATTTTATTTGCACTTATTTGAGGTATAACTTATCGAAAAGGATTATCATCAATTTTCATGCAAAATTTAGGTATAAAAATATCACACATAGTTTTCCCAGGCAAGCTGTATGTAAGATGGTGGGGTCACCCAACAGTTCTATCAATTGCTAAATCCGTCAGGTTTTTACTTTCATTAAACGTTAACGGAGCCCAGGGCGTTATCTGTTTAAGACCCCTATCTGACGAAATCTCATTTTCAAGTGCCCGGGACGCCACAAGGTATTCAAGGCTCATGGTATCTTTAATCCTTACCATGCGCGCATCTTCCATTAAAGCCAGTCCAATTGTTTTGAAACATACATCCAAACAGGTCCGGTCATCTTCAAAATGCATAGGGATGGATACCTTCTCCGGAGAAACCGCGGTAATAGCATTGATATAGGTTTTTTCGATATCAAGCGCGTTTACGAGCCGGTGGGTTGTTACATCCGCAAGACCGATACCATTCCCATTTCCACCTGAACCGGGTGATAAATCTCTGACAAATATCCTTTTGACATTAGGGGGCTTGTTAAAATCGCCCACAATATCCCGATGTCTGCCTGTGATGTTCGGATCCATACCGATCCCGCTGATATCTTTTCCAAAGAAATCAACGATCAGGATGTCCAGAAAATCAAAAGGAATTCGGCCCATCATAGCGGAGGCTTTTTTCAAAAGCTCTTTCTCTCGTGACACAAGCGCTGAAGATGCAACTGCCTCAACATGGGCCACATTCCCATATCCATCCTCAAGCAAAGCCAGTCCAAAAAGAAAACCGGAGTCCTTTAAAATCATCTTCGCAGCCTGTTCAATTAATTTAAAAGATTGCTTTACCGCGCATCGATGGAATTCAGCCGCACCCTTTGCTTTACCAAGGCCTATGGTCAGCATTTTACAAAGCCCGCTTTCTATTTCAGCTTCAAATTTCGTGTGCGGTTTGATCCTGTTAATCACCACAACATGATCAGCTGTCAATGCGGATTTAGAGAAGTATATGTTTAGGCCATCTGGGAGCTTGCCCATACATTCAACGTCCATATCAGCACAAACAGGCACTCCTATAGTGGATGCACTAATCCCGAACTTTTCCAGAACAGCCTTCTGTCCGGCAGATGTCGCGCCGCCATGACTTCCCATGGCGGGAACAATGAATGGCCTGAGACCATTATTTTTTAGAAATTGGATGCAACGAAAAACAATTGTATCAATATGCTTTATCCCTCTGCTTCCAACAGCCACCGCCACGGTATCTCCGGGTGTTGTCATTTTCAAAACAGGAAGACCGTTAAGGGAACCCATTACAGCGCGCGGCAAATCTTCCAATTTAGACGCTTGAAGACGTTGTTGGATAAGCGCTACTTCCGGGTATGTGTTCGGTGATGTGATATTCATAGCAACCCGTCGATGCTAAATCAGGTGCCTGGCCCAGCATTGCTTACATAAATACTATAGGTAAGAAATAATATAAGAATCGAATCAACAAAAAGAAAGGTATTACCCCCGGCCTTAGGTTTTTCGATAAAAGCCAGGGGTAATGAATGAAAAGATTTTTTTATGTTTCCTCAACCGTAATAGCGTTGGTCTCACATACTTCAACACAACTATCACAGCCAAGACATTCTTCCGCATTTACAGGAACAGATTTATCATCCTGCATTTCAAATACTTCAGTAGGACAAACATCAACACATTCCTCGCAACCTTCACATTTTTCTGGATCAACAACTGGATTAAAAGCCATTTATAAGTCTCCTTTCAAAAAATAAATTAACCTATGGCGACGAATCGCACAATTTTTCCCATTATCGGGCAAATTCATTATACCAATCAATAAAGGTAGTCAAGTGTTCTTTAATTTTTTTATTAAAAATTAACAATATTAGCATTTATTCTTATTAATTTATTATATTAGATGGTTATGGCTGAATTTCAAAAAAACCGAGCAGGGTATTTGCGATTTTTCGGTCATTTTTTTTCGAATATGAATCATCCGGTGCATGCAGATAAAACCGGGATAAAAAATCAAGAAGATTCACCCCTGGAACAATATACACACTCAATGAAGTTTTTCTGCCAGCGCCCTTTTTAACAGGGACGTCGATCATTTCATCTTTTGTAACCGGCCATGGATCTCTTGCATATTTCTGGATATTTTTCATCAAGGAATTCCGCCAGCCTTGCATTTCTTCTGTGTTATCTTTTTCAATGGGTATATTCTCAACATTTAATACCATTTCGCCTGTAGAGGAATTTTCAATCATATAGGTAAATACAGATCGATTACTGGTAACAAATATGCTTGGCATTTCATTTAGTTCTAATTGATGAAACATCAACCCTGACCATGCTTCAACCCGCTCTGAAATCATAAAATCGAAGGGATCATTGACACGGGATACTCCTTTGGCACTTAATGTTAGTTCAGCAATGTCATTTTTATCAACAACCGCCTCTTCCCCCTGAAGGTTTTGCATAAGCTCGTGCTCCATTAGATCTAATTTCCGGATACTACGATTTATATCATGATTTTGCATATCGAACTCATGGGCAATATGCAAAAATATCCTGGCAGCAAAAATGGGGTCCGCTTCCGGCTGAGCCTTATCTGTCCTGTTTATTTTCCTTTGAATATCCTCTTTTATTTTCATTATAGAAGATTCATTAAAAAAAGGTGCCTGGTTTTTTTGATGCTTTGGTAACGCTAAATGAATGCCGCGGCTATCCGTATGAACGTCCGCCCATCTCTCATAATCTTTTAAGACAGAAAGTATTTTTTCTTCATCGCCTTTCACAGGTACATGAATATCCAGTAGTCCGTTTTTCACAGATTCCGTCATCTGCCCGGATACTTCCAGCCCGGAAGGCTGGCAAACGATTAGTTGATCAAAGCAGGCGGCGCCCGCTTCAGCAATCTCTGCGGGAACAAACGTATAAGGAAAATATATTGGCTTCATTGACCTTGTCTTCTTTTGGCATTGTTCATTATTGATGATTTCTTAAAAAATAAAAAACCTGTCTTTTCACGAACGTTTTAAGTGTTAAGTTTTAGGTGAGTGTAATAATGCCAAAAAATATCTACTTAACACCTAAAACTTAAAACCTAAAGCAGGGTGAATTCGATTTTTATGAATTCATCATCCTTCGATATTCGACATTTGGTGTTTATCATTCGATATTTTTTAATTAATGTTTTTCTAATCGCCAAAAACATATTGCTAAGCTTTTATTCTTTATAGGGTTTAAACATTTCACTCGAACCCTGGGACCCTAGACCCCTCGAATCCCTTTTGGATCATCAACTCTTTTGGCATGATCGTTATTTTTTAATGTTTTCTTCTCCGCCCCTAGCCTCTTACCTCATGCCTCTCGCCCTTGACTATTTAGTTACCCTCTGGTTTGACTCTATCGTCCTGCAAGGCAATTCCTTTGGATAATAACTGATCCCTGATCTTATCCGCAAGATCCCATTTCTTTTCCGTCCTGGCCCTCTCCCTTTCATGGATC
>JAFDFT010000624.1 GCA_019309685.1 Deltaproteobacteria bacterium | reverse complement strand
TCATTTCTTTGCCGATTTCTAAAGGAGCACCGGCTTTACCTGGCCGCATTTGTCCATGCAGCACAATGCCCAGTATCAGAAAGTAAATGGTAAAAGGTATAATATATCCCAAAGTGATACCAAAATGCAGTGCGTCCAGCGGTTTGATGGCAAACACCCATAAGCGATAATCTGTCTGAAACGCCCAGTCCGAAATCACAAGCGATAGGTGGGCAATAAAGATCGCGATAAAAGCAAGTAAAAATGACTTCCCTATTTTAATCCAGTTGAGACCTCCCTTCTTCCAGGTCAAGCCATAGTCAGCCATTGTCGCACGTTTTTTCTTGTTAGCCAGGAAGTGCCACAGTAAAAACAGAATCAAAGAAATGACGGCGACTCCAAGCGCCCAAAACATAACTGTGGTAGTAATCCATTGCGGCCAAATACAGGTGGCTTTTGCTATTCCTTTGCTGTGAAAAGACCATGTTAATATATAGACCGGAATTGGAAGCAGCACCGTTATTACCGCACCAACCCACCATCCCCAGCCGGATACTGATTTTTGCTTTGCTGGTTTTTCTTGAAGTTCTTTAAAATAGTTGGTTTTCAACAGGTAATCGCCAACTGCGACCAGAAGGAAGACCATACCGATCAACGCCAGGAAGGTAAATATTTCTTTCCAATACCAGGTCTGGTCTGATGGGGGCAGTCCATTACCGCCTTTCAGCGTTTCCTGCATCCATTCAACGGCATTCCCAATAGCTTCTGTTGAAAAATGCACGCGGGGATGGATCATGCACGGTTGATACAATTTTCTTGCAGTACCCGCTTCAATAGATCCATAAAGCTTTCCCACTTCAACCGGATCAGTGGTCCCGAAAACTTTTTGCAACTTCTCCGTCTTGACAATATCGACCGCCACGGGCGATCCCCACATTAAACCAGAAAATTCATCATACGTGCTGAAAATAAGGGCCATATTGCGCGGGTAGGTCGGGGTCCCGTCGGGTGCGCCGAAAGTCCCGGTAGAAGAGCTCGCCATAACAAAAGATTTATACCCGTCCGGCACAACTGCTGCGGCAATAGCGGAAGCCCATCCTCCCATTGAGTGACCTTCGAGCCCTATATTATCAAGATCAACAATATCCAAACTTCGCAAATACTTCAGCCCGTCAATGCCGCCGTAGCCATTGGCAAAAGCCGGTGGATCGGAATATCCATGCCCTGTTTGATCCAACGCCAGTACTACATAACCCCTTCGGGCAAATTCGATAGCAAATCCGTCCTGAGTTTCTCGAGAATTGATGTATCCGTGTATGGCAAGAATCCCCGGTGCTTTATGCTCCGCATCCACACCATCCGGCACATACAGCAAACCGCTCATCAATGTGCCATTGGATCCTAAAAAACGGACATCTCGAATGTCAATATCTCCACCGCCGGTCTGAACCATATAGGCGCAAAATCCGCCTCCCAGGATCAGGACAAGGGCGATTACCATAGGCAAACTAAATAATTTTAAATTAGACCGTGAACTCATAAGAATCCTCCTAATTTTGAATGATTAATATCTGCTTTTGGCCTCAAACAATAAGTAAACTTCTCCCTTTTTCGCTTAAAATGTCAATAACTTTATATAATTTATGCAAGGGTCTTTATTCTCATGCTTCATTTCATATCGTCTTTGCCTTCGAGCACACATTAAACACAAACGTTTCCCAATATATCCTTTACGCTTTTTTCTATTTTTGCCATAATGGTATCCCGATACAAACAGTATCCCTTTTATGTGGAACGTTTTAATTAAATTGCTCTTGTCACATTCAGTGCATCTTAACCCAATACCTCTAAGATGGAGGATGAAAAGATGATCGCAAAAAATTTAACGTATGGGTTTAATTGTGTATCCATTATATTTGTGCTATCAATTATTTCCTGCGCATCTCAAGCCCCTGTTACCATTGGCCTTCGAGATGGGAAATTGGCCCCTTGCCCGAACAAACCAAATTGTGTTTCCAGCGATCATCAAGGTAAGACATCCGGAATTGAACCGCTGGCATTTAAAGA
>JAFDFT010000152.1 GCA_019309685.1 Deltaproteobacteria bacterium | reverse complement strand
TACTTTAAAAATATTTTGCTGATTCCGGGTCAACGGGTATTTTTTCTTTGCAGCAACAATCCGCTTACTACAAACATACCCGCTTCTCTTGACCAAAAAAAGATCAGCACCAAATACATAAAAGGATTTTTTTATGGCAACGTCACACATCAAAGAATCGCTTACCTCAATAAGCAAATAGATCCAACCACGCCTGTAAATACCGATGAATACCCCCAGTTAATTAGGATCATGTTTTCTCAATGGTTTTTAAGGTTTTCAACATCTCCTCATATCTTTGCTATTGCGATGGGACTCCTCTTTATTATTTACATTATTAAAGCCACAAAAGAAGAATATGTTCTTTTTACAACCGGCTTACTGACAATGGGCTGTGAAATATTGGTAATCTTTGCATTTCAAATTTTTTTCGGGTATATTTATTTTCAAATCGGTCTTATTGTGACTATTTTTCTGGCTGGTCTTCTTCCGGGTGCCTGGTTTGGCGAAAGACTTCAAAATAAAAGTAGGCGGCTTCTTTGGATTATGGATTTACTTCTCATAATCCTTATGATTTTATTTATCATTTCCATTCGTCATTGGAGCAGTAACCTACACAAAACTTTTTTTCTTGTTTTTGGTTTTTTTGTTTCGCTTCTTTGCGGATTTCAATTCCCTTTGGCTCTTTATCTTAAAGGTAAAAGCAGTACCGCTGTCACAAAGCTCTTTTCTTCAGATCTGATTGGCGCCGCATACGGAACCCTTGTTACAAGTGTTGTTCTATTACCATTTGTAGGAATTATCAATACAGCAATCATTTTAATTATATTTAAACTGACGAGTCTCACAATCCTCCTTTTCGGCTATGGTAAAAATTAACAGACGTCAATTTTTGTACTGCAGTGCGGCGATTGCATCTACCGTTCTGCCTCTACGGGCATTCCGGGCAATAGGTCCTCAAACATGCATAGCCATTGGTTCTAAAGACATCCGCGGAAAGATCTTTAAAGGAGACGCGCCAAGGAGGGATTTAGCTATAAAAAACTGTCAGGAGATAAAGTCGTTTGCGGCATTTGTCCAAACCGCTGCTTGCTGTCCTCTGGCGACCGAAGTGTCTGCCGCTCAAAGGTTAATATAGATGGTACGCTATACAGCCTCGCATACGGCAACCCCTGCTCCGCGAATGTTGATCCCATAGAAAAAAAACCGCTGTTTCATTTCAAACCCCGTTCAAAAGCCTTTTCCCTGGCCACGGCTGGGTGCAATTTCAGATGTTTGAACTGCCAGAATTGGGAAATTTCCCAGGCAAAACCCGAAGAACTTCGCAATATAGAACTTTTTCCAAAAGACGCAGTTGATGTGGCCATACAATCAGAGTCCGAATCAATCGCCTATACTTACTCAGAAGCCATCACCTTCTTTGAATACATGATAGACATCGCCAGGATTGCCAGGCAAAATAAAATTTACAATCTCTTGATATCCAATGGTTATATAAACAAAAAGCCGCTGCTTGAACTGTGTAAAGTCCTGGATGCTGCAAACATTAACTTAAAATCATATGATGATGCCATTTACCGAAAGCTCAATGGCGGCAGACTGAAGCCGGTCCTAAATACATTAAAAGTCCTTCATGAACAGGAGATTCACTTTGAAATAACAACACTGGTAGTCCCTGGATATATTGACGATCCTGATATGTTAAAACAGATGTGCGGATGGATATTGGATAATCTTGGGCCAAACTACCCGCTACATTTCACACGATTTACACCTCGTTATAAACTAAACAGGCTTCCGTCCACACCTGTCTCGACCCTGGCCCGATTTCGCAAACTTGCAATTAAGGAAGGAATCCGTTATGTGTACGTCGGCAATGTTCCATTGCATAAGGGAGCAAATACTTACTGCCATAACTGTAGTGAACTGCTCATTGAAAGACATGGCTATTATATCCCTGTTTTTAACATGAAAGGTGATCGATGCAAATTCTGTAATACTGTAATTCCCGGCAGATGGTAATAGTGCCCATCTATAAATTGTTATTTTGCCCGATTTATGTGTCAGGCTCAAATTTTAATCCTCAAAATACTTCGTGTATTCCTCAGGTTAATCCGCCTGAGGCGGATCGCCTTTCTTGAACTCGAACAAAATATCTAATTTCTAGAAGGACACTATAAAATATATACGCGATATTAGATACTACTTACGTGAAACCTGAAACTGTTAAAATTCTGGACTTAAACAATGGAAACTGAAAAGAAACGCGTTGTTGTAATTGAAGGGGAAGATGCTGCACCGGATACTGTTCGATCAACTGTTAAACTCATTGATAAATTCAACTTAAACATAGAATGGATGTATCCGCCAGTTGGTCAAGAAGCCCTTAAGACTCATGATACAGCATTTCCGGACGAAACCCGTCAAGCTATTGATACGTCTGATTCAACCCTTTTCGGCGCATCCAGCGGCATTAGCTTTGAAGCACTTTTTTATTTAAGGTGGGGGAAATCAACATACGCAAATGTTCGTCCTGTCAAATGGGTGCCCGGGTATAAAAGCCCGTTAGCCCATCCGGAACACATTGATTTTGTTATTGTTCGTGAAAACCTTGAAGATCTTTATTCAGGAATAGAGGGCAATATTGAGGACCTGGATACGATTCCCTTAAAAAGTTTTACTGAGGGGCGTCTTCTTTCTGAAATGGCACCTGGTCGTTTCGCAATAAAAGTAATTACTGAAAAAAAAACAAAACAGATAATTGAGTTTGCTTTTGAACTTGCCCGGCGAAGGAAAGCCGAGGGCTTGCCAGGCAAAGTCACCTGTTCATCCAAATACAATATGCTTTTTTATACAGACGGTCTTTTCAAAGAAATTGCCCAGCAATTGGCACCCTCTTATCCTGATATCGATTTTGAAACCTTTATCATCGATGACCTGGCTCATCGGCTGGTGAAATCACCTCAGGATCTTGATGTGGTGGTCATGCCTAATCTTTACGGCGATATCCTTTCCGATGCAGCAGGCGGCTTAATGGGCGGCCTAGGTCTTGCCGCAAGCGGCTGCTATGGAAAAGACTATGCCTACTTTGAATCCGCTCATGGAACAGCACCGGACCTTGTGGGAAAAAATAGTATTAATCCTACGGCTCAAATTCTTTCCGGAGCCATGATGCTCGAGTATCTTGGATTTACCAAGCAATCCAAACAGCTTTTCTCTGCAGTAGAAAGAGTTTATGCTGAAGGATATTTTTTAACACCGGATCAGGGGGGCAGCTCCACAACATCGGAATTCACAAATGCTGTAGCAACTTATCTATGAATTGGTTTTGGTAGTTAATGTTTAAATTTGGAATTATATCATGGGACTCACTATAGCGGAAAAAATTCTGGGGAAAGCATCCGGGAATAAGAATGTCACCGCAGGTGACTATGTAACAGCCAGACCCGACTTTGTCATGTGCCACGAATCTGCTGCGGGTGTATATCTGAGGATGATGGAAGCAGGCATTGACAAGGTGTGGGATAAAGATAAAATCGTTATCTTGTTTGACCATTTTACACCCGCCCCAAATGAACGATCTGCCGGCATTCACAAAATGATCAGAGAATTTGTCCGCACATTCGAAATTAAACATTTTTATGGAGAAAACGCTGGCATTTGTCATCAGGCAATGGCTGAACTTGGATTTGTCGCACCTGGAAGGTTTATTGTCGGCGCGGACTCCCACACAACAACCTACGGTGCATTTGGCTGCGCGTCAACGGGTCTGGGATTTACCGAAATAGCATATATCTTTTTCACAGGCGAACTCTGGTTCAAGGTACCTGAAACCATACGGTTTAATATTTTCGGTGAGCCAGATCGATACGTAATGGGAAAGGATATCATTCTTTATATAGCGGGAATTCACTCGTCTGAAGTAGCCCAGTATAAATCAGTTGAATTCTCTGGACCAGCAGCCGAACAGCTCCCGCTATCCTCTAAAATGACCATGGCCAATATGTCAGTGGAGATTGGCGCAAAATTTGGATTCTTTGAATGCGATGACAAAACCACTCAGTTTCTAAATGGGAGGGTTAAAGGGGATTATGAACCCTTGTCGCCCGATGCTGACGCCAATTATGAGGCTTCGTACGATATAGATATAAACGGCCTTGTGCCGCAAATCGCTGTTCACCCAAATGTGGATAATGTTGTTCCTGTCTCTGAACTCGATGATGTGGTGATTCACCAGGCCTATCTGGGTTCATGCACCAATGGAAGGCTTGAAGACATTCGCGCCGCGGCTCAAATACTGAAAGGGAAGAAAATCAGTAAAGATGTTCGACTTATTGTGGTTCCTGCGTCTTATGAAGTATATAAAGATGCCATGAAAGAAGGTCTGCTTGAAATTATTATTGATGCAGGCGGTCTTATCAATCATCCAAGCTGCGGTGCATGTATGGGATCTCATTCCGGAATTCTCACGTCTGGTGAAAGTTGTGTTTCAACCACAAACCGAAACTTTGTTGGACGGATGGGAAGTCCTGAATCTAAAATCTATCTTGCAAATCCATATGTTGTTGCAGCATCCGCTGTAGCGGGTAAAATTGTTCATCCTGACGACGTCTAAACTTGGAAAATATGATGGATACGATAAAGGGGAAAATCTGGATTTTTGGCGATGATATAAATACGGACGCCATCGTACCGGGCGCATATATAAGCTCACCCATGGAGGAAGTTGTCAAACATGTACTTGAATCAGAAAACCCGGACTTCGCGATAAATTTTAAAAAGGATGATATCATTGCCGGGGGCGCAAATTTCGGTTGTGGCTCATCCAGGGAAAACGCTCCGGAAGCCCTTAAAAGAATGGGGATAGGGGCAATCATTGCACGATCCTTTGCCAGGATATTTTTTCGAAACGCTGTGGCTTTGGGCATTCCGGTTATGACAGTAGAAAACTCACCAGATGGTTTCTCTGAAGGCAACATGGTTGAAGTAGATGTTGAAGAAGCAGAAATCAAAAATCTGACCACCGGTGAGATCATTAATGGCACGCCCTTATACAAGGATATACTCGATGTCATAAAAATGGGGGGGATTGTTCCTCTGATGAAAGATATGAAAAGCAGGATTTCCGAATAACCGCAAAAGGAGAAAATCATGAAGGATAAAATCATAAGCCTGTTAAAAATTATCGGTCCTGGAATAATTTTCGCTTCGTTATGTATCGGAGAAACCCATCTTGCACTACTTGCCTATTCAGGCGCCCTTTATGGCCACGCGTTCTTATGGCTGGTTGTTTTGGTCCATTTAGTCTATTATCCAAACTTTGAATATGGACCCAGGTACGCAGTCGCTACAGGTGAAACACTCGTTGACGGTTATGCCAAAATTAAAGTTGGAAGATTTCTTTTAGGGGTGTTTGTACTTTTCATGTTTATCATTCCACCGATGATCATGTCATCGCTTCTAGGTCTTAGCGGTTCGGTTCTATACGCGGCGTTTCCAAAGATCAGTTTTAATATCTGGTGTATACTTTTATATGTAATAACTGTCGGGATTGTCCTCGGTGAAAAATATAAAGTGATCGAACAAATATCCAAATTCCTTGTTCTCATCATTGTGCTTGTATCTATCGTGGCCTTTTTAAATTCACTTCCCGCTCCGGGAGAATTCTTTTCAGGAATGATTCCAACCATACCCGCAGCAGCAGGCGTCATGGTTGTTTTTGTTGCCATTTTAAGAGTACCAACGGACCCGGCCTCATCTATCTTTCTCTCCGAATGGGCTCAACAAAAGAGAAAAGAATGGCTTGAAGGATCGGACAGCAGTGATGCTAAAAGCGCTCTGTTAACCTCTTTAAAAAAATCGATTTTTGATATCCGCGTTGGCTTTGTGCTCTCAGGCCTGGTGGCTATTATATTTCTATCTATCGGCGCGACGGTTCTAAAGCCTCTTGGCATCGTTCCTGAAGGAATCGACGTATCCTTGAAACTATCTGAGATTTACACACAGACAATCGGCAAATGGATCTTCCCCGCATTTATTTTGATGATGTTTGCTGCTTTTTGGGGAGGATATGTTAGTGCCATGGACGGCATCCTCAGGCTATTTAAACATCTTATTCCAAAAGTATTTATACTTGAAGATAATAAAAATAAAACACTTTCAATCATTTATATTCTTCTGGTAACAACTGCCGGTCTTCTTATGACAACAGTTATCCAGCGGCCCATGGTTATGGTTTTGATTGCTGTCTCTCTTGGCCTGATCAATTATCCGTTGATATTCGGTTTGAACATTTACTGTGTCACAAAACTGGTGGATAAGGAATTCCGTCCAAGCAAGTTAAATCTTATACTTGCCTTTATCGGTTTCATTGTTGGCGTTGGCGGATTCCTTCTCTTGATATGGGTACGGGTAATATCTAAATTTATTAATTAATAGAAAGTTTGCAATGTATATTGATAAAACACTATGTAAAAATTGTCTGGACTGCTTACCCGTTTGCCCTATGGGCGCCATCCAGCTTGAAAATAAAGAGGTATTTATCGATTATGAATCATGCGTGGAATGTGGTGTATGCCTGCGTTTTGATATCTGCGAGCAGACGGCTATCAAACAGGTTGAAGAAATACCCTACCCCAGGATTCTGCGCGCTGTTTTTTCAGATCCTGTTCAAACCCATAAAAGTACAGGCGTTGCAGGACGCGGTACAGAAGAAATGAAAACCAACGATGTAACAAATCTTTTCAAAAAAGGTAAAATTGGGTTTTCCATAGAAATCGGCCGGCCTTCTGTTGGTGCGTATCTGAAAGATCTGGACAAAGTTGTCAGAAAAGTAACTGATATGGGCGTTGAATTTTCTGAAGATAACCCTGTTGTTCCCTTAATCGCTGACAGAAAAACAGGCGCCCTGAAATCGGAAATACTGGGGGAAAAGGTCATCAGTGCCATCGCCGAGTTCATGGTATCAGATGAGAAGGTCATTGAATTTATACATGAGATGGTGCGTTTCCTGGATGCTGAAATTGACGCGGTTGCAACCATGAGCGTCATATCACGCGCTGATGAAAAAGGCGTTCCCTGATTACTGAATATACTGGAAACCAATGACATCAGCCATTATCCGAATGGCAAGGTAAATATCGGTATGGCAAAA
>JAFDFT010000623.1 GCA_019309685.1 Deltaproteobacteria bacterium | reverse complement strand
ATGAAATCTATATAAGATACTTTACGATTTATAAATTCAAAAAAATATTTATTAATTAAACTCAATTTAAATTAAATACTACGATAAAATTTTTAAAAACCCTTCTTTTTAGAATATAAAAGAAAAGCCCTTCAGCAAATACCAAAGGGCTGGTTATTGTCTGGCTCGGCCCACCTTCTAAAAAAATAGGATGTATCCCTATTTATTATATACTTGCTATTTTTGTTTTTTCTTGGTATAATTGTATTGTAATGATTACAAAATAATAATCATTTTAACCTATACATGTTATTAATTATTATAAGTAGAAGTGAAACACTATGATAGCAAGATTTGAAAACATGTCAAATAAATTAAAAAAGAATAAAATACGGCTTTCATATCAGAGGTTAAAGGTATTGGAGTATCTATCTAAAAATCATGGTCATCCTACTGTTGACCAGATATACAATGACCTGAGAAAGGAAGTCCCAACCTTATCCAAAACAACAGTATACAATACGCTAATTGTATTGTGTGAAGCACGCTTGGTCAGGGTAATTACAATTGAGGATAACGAGACCCGTTATGACCTTATAACCAAAAGTCATGGGCATTTTAAATGTGTATTATGCTAAGCAATATATGATTTTAATATAAATATCGATTCTTTCGCCACAGAAGATTTAGACAATTTCAAGATTACAGATAAAGATGTTTATTTTAAGGGCGCCTGTCCAAAATGCATTGCAAATAAAAAATAAAGAAAAAAAAGGAGTTTTTATGATGGATAAAAAAAATAAGAAAAAGCTGACCACAGTTACCGGTGCTCCGGTAGTTGACAATCAGAATGTTATGACTACAGGACCCAGAGGGCCCATGCTTTTACAGGATGTATGGTATCTTGAAAAGCTTGCCCATTTCGATAGAGAAGTTATTCCCGAAAGAAGGATGCACGCTAAGGGTTCCGGTGCTTTTGGTACCTTTACTGTAACGCATGACATCACCAAGTATACAAAGGCAAAGATATTTTCCGAAATCGGTAAAAAAACCGATATGCTGGTAAGATTTTCTACAGTAGCAGGCGAACGCGGCGCTGCTGATGCTGAACGTGATATACGTGGCTTTGCTATGAAATTCTATACTGAAGAAGGAAACTGGGATCTCGTTGGAAACAATACTCCGGTATTTTTTCTTCGTGATCCATTAAAATTCCCCGACTTAAACCATGCTATCAAACGTGACCCTCGCACGGGTATGAGAAGTGCTGAAAACAACTGGGATTTCTGGACCTCGCTTCCCGAAGCACTCCATCAAGTCACAATAGTGATGAGCAACAGGGGCATTCCATTATCTTTCAGACACATGCACGGTTTCGGAAGTCATACATTCAGTATGATCAATGCCAATAATGAACGTGTATGGGTTAAATTTCATCTTGTCTGTCAGCAAGGTATTAAGAACCTTACCGATGCCGAAGCAGAAGCTGTAATTGCAAAAGATCGCGAGAGCAATCAGCGTGATCTGTTTGACGCAATAGAGCGCGGAGACTTCCCTCGATGGAAGATGTTTATCCAGGTGATGACCGAAGAGCAGGCATTAAATATGCCCTATAATCCTTTTGATTTGACAAAAGTATGGTACCATGGTGAATTTCCGCTTATTGAAGTAGGTTATTTCGAACTAAATCGCAATCCCGAAAACTTTTTTGCAGAAATTGAACAGGCTGCTTTCAATCCTGCCAGTGTTGTTCCGGGAATCGGTTTTTCACCGGATAAAATGTTGCAAGGTCGACTGTTTTCCTATGGCGACGCACAACGATACAGACTAGGTGTAAACCATAATCAAATTCCCGTTAATGCTCCCAAATATCCTTTCCATAGCTATCACAGAGACGGCCAGATGAGGGTGGACAACAACGATGGTAGAACTCTAAGTTATGAGCCAAACAGTTATGGGGAGTGGCAAGAGCAGCCGGAATATAAAGAACCTGCTCTTCCAGTCAACGGTGCTGCCGACCATTGGAATTTCCGGGAAGATGACGATGATTATTACACGCAGCCAGGAAAATTGTTCAGGCTGATGAGT
>JAFDFT010000622.1 GCA_019309685.1 Deltaproteobacteria bacterium | reverse complement strand
TTCGAACAGCGTGCCCCGCGCACTGCGGCATAGATGCGTGCGGTATCCTTGCTCATGTAAAAGGAAATCGTGTGGTCAAGTTGGAGCCGGCGGATTTTCCTAATCCACGGGACCGGCGGATTTGTTTGAGAGGTCTCTCAAGTCTTGAAATTACCTATCATCCGGATCGGATCAAATATCCCATGAAACGTGTGGGAGAACGGGGTGAGGGAAAATTTGAACGCATTTCATGGGATGAGGCGCTGGATACCATCGCTGACAAGTTCAAAGATATAGCGGGCAGACACGGATGGCCGGCTATTGGCTGGACACTGGGCGGTCCGGGCGCGGGTACAACAAAATTTGGGGCGTATTTAAGACTTGCAAGTCTGACGCAGTCAACCCGGGTGAGTGCCTGGGGATATGGGGACGCTGGGCTGCCCTGCGGAAGCCGCGTTCTTTTAGGGACGCATATGCCATACGGGTTTTTATACGGCTCGCTGATATCTGGCACTTCGGATTCTGAACTCCTCATTGTCTGGGGGGCAAATCCGGGAGAATCTCAACCGCTTAACCTCATGCGTAAGATTATGGACGCTAAAGAGAGAGGTGCTCAGCTTGTAGTGATTGATCCCCGTTTTACTATCACCGCTTCTAAAGCGGATGAATACATTGGCCTGAAACCGGGCACAGACGCGGCACTTGCATTGGGATTGATGCACGTCATCTTTAACAAACAGCTTCACCTATCTGGTAAAAACGGGTACAGGAGAATTCCTCAGGGGAAAAGATATCGGGATACATGACTCTGAAGAGTATGTGATCTGGAATATCTCTTCAAGCTCCCCAAAACTTCGTAGTGAGCCGGATATCGATTCCGCAATTTCCGGGAATTATGATGTTAATGGTATTGCCTGCAAACCATCTTTTCAGCTATTGATGGATCTGGCAAACGAATACCCACCTGAAAAAACATCAGAAATTACCGGGATTAAAGCAGGCCTCATCACAAAACTGGCACAAAGGATTGGCGAAGCGAAATCTACTGAGTTTGTAACACACATGGGATTTTCCCGGACATACCATGGTGATTTATCTGTTCGGGCCATGGGTAGCGTAGCCGCAATAACCGGCAATATTAGAGCAACCTTTTCCGGAGGGCATCGGCCTGCTGTTCTAAACTGGAATCCGTTTTTAAAAGCAGTCCCGGACAAACCCTCCTATGCCCGCCTTGGCATTCTTCATCTGTATGACGCTGTCATTTCAGGCAAACCATTTCCGGTAAAAGCATTATGGTTTTCATTTATAAACTTTTTAAACCAATGTGTGGACTGTGACAAGATTATCAATGAAATATTCCCAAAGCTGGAACTTATTGTTGATGTTGAACTATTCATGACCCCCACAGCCCGTTATGCTGATATATTACTTCCGGCAACCAGTTTTCTTGAATTCTCTGACTTTCTACCATTTCCTTTTCCATACGTTCAGCTTCAGCAAAAAGTAATAGAGCCGCTACACGAGTCAAAATCTGATGTGGATATCGCATCTGAACTTGCCAAAAGACTCGGATTTGGAGAATATTTTGACAAGGGTGAAGACGGTTTTATTGATTTGATCATTGATTCAAAAGATCCGTCCATGGAGGGTATTACCCGGGAAAAACTCAAAGAACAGCCCATGAATTTAAATGTCGTGCCTAAATTGGATCAGGCATTTGATATACCCTTTTCAACACCTTCTGGGAAAATCGAACTGTATTGTGAATCACTTCGGGATGCGGGCCAGGCACTGCCGGTATATCTTGAGCCGTTGGAAACCCCGCTGAATCCTGAAGGAAAGAAGTATCCGCTGTCTTATATTCAAGGTCACAGCCGTTTTCGCACCCATTCCATGTTTTCCAATGTCAAATCGCTGCTTGAAATGAATCCGGAGCCAATTGTAGAAATCAATCCTTTAGATGCCGGCAAGCGCAATATTTCTTGACCGTGGCCGAACCACGCTAAAGGCAAGGCTGTCTGAAGGGGTCAGGCCGGGCGTGGTGAACATCAGTGAAGGATGGTGGATCGAACAATTTAAAGAAGGAAGCGTCAATCATCTGACACACGATGTCATTAATCCGGTGCAGGCAATCATATATGAACCAAATATGCACATGAATGATGTGGCTGTTGAAGTTGTTCGGTATGAGGGGGAATGAAAATGAAAAAAAGATTTGGTTTGGTAATTGACCAGGAGCGCTGTATCGGCTGTGAAGCATGCACCGTAGCGTGTAAGATAGAAAATAATTCAACCCAAAACTGGATCCAGGTGGAAACACAAAGTGCCGCGCAACAGGATACACCGCACGGAAGTTTCCCTGATTTGGAGATGAACTTTCTGGCTCGGTTGTGCAATCACTGTGATAACCCGCCTTGTGTGGATATATGTCCAACCGACGCCTTGGTCAAAAGAGAAGACGGTCCGGTTTTTCTGGATGAAGAAAAATGTGATGGCTGTGAATCCTGTATAGATGCGTGTCCCTATGGCGTGATCTTCTTTAATCAGGAAACAGACAAGGTGGAAAAGTGCACGCTTTGCATCCACCGTATAGACCAGGGACTTGAACCGTTTTGTGTATTATGCTGTGAAGGACAGGCCATGTATTTTGGTGATCTAAATGATCCTGGCAGTCAGGTTTCCAAGATGATTGCCGATAAAAATACATTTCAGCTTAACCCGGAAGCCAATACCGGCCCGGCCGTTTATTATTGCCCGCCAAAACCGCGCAGGCGATTGTAATTGAGTATCTCCGGTTGAAATAAATAAAATATTTTTGAATACAAAGAAGATTCTTCACCAAAGAGTTGAAATTATTACAGGAATTCAGGATTTTAAAAGAATTAGCGGCTTAGGCTGTAAATAATACACTTTGGCGCCTTTTCATTTCGAATTCAGATAGTTATTGCTTTCCACGTGTAAATTTTTCCTAAGACAGATAAAACCCGCCTGCTTCACATAAACTTTATTAATTCTCAGATGCCATTTTTGCAATATATTTTACAATTTTAACATGTTGCGAAATCACAACACTACATCCAACGCGTCGGATTTTGATGAGTTGGTGCTTCTTTGCCGTAATGATATTTTATGGCTTCGCAATCCGCCGTCGGCGGGACTGTGTTGCGAAGCATCCTGAGTTCATTCGACGTACCGTAAGTACTTCTCATTTAACAGTATTTGCGACGTTTGTTGGAGCGAAGCGTAAATCCCGCTACAAGCGGGAAACTTGAACTTTTTACTGTGCCACTACATTTATAACTGTTTATGAGTCTGTCATATTTGGCCCGCCGCTTGCTTCCACTGAATTCAAAACCACTAAATTTCATCGATATTCATCCATATGGCCTGTTTTTTGCACTCTTCGAAAGTGTTAAAAAACTAAACTCATTCAGGAATCAATGATGCTCGAAGACTCAATAGAAATGAAAATTCCAAAACCAAAACATCATATACTGTTCGTAGACGATGAAGAGTCTCTTGGAGAATTGCTGGTTGAATTTTTTACAGAAAAGAATTTTACATCCGCGTATGTTTTAAACGCGGATGACGCGATTAAATACTTGGAAAAAAACCGTGTGGACGTTGTGGTTTCAAATATTAATATGCCCGGTATGAATGGCATTGAAATGACAGAAATAATACGAAACAAATATTCTACCAGGGTGATCATATTTACGGGATATTCGTCTCCTGAAAACCGCAAAAAAGCGTATCAAAAAGGCGCGCATGCGTATCTCGCAAAACCAGCGCCTATCCAACAACTGTATGAACTTGTTATGAAACTGTTACAAGAAAAAGTTGTGTACATCGGGCCTTAATGTATAGCCAAAAACTGATGATCTCGAAACACGTCTAACTTATTATAATAACGTACACATCGAATTCCTATCTGATAATCAAATCTCAGTTGCTCCTACAAGCGACCTAAATTCCTTAGAACATACTTTAAAGATGCTGCGGTGACGTGTGATTTAGCACTGTGCTGCCCTGCCATCATCGGAATGACAAAG
>JAFDFT010000621.1 GCA_019309685.1 Deltaproteobacteria bacterium | reverse complement strand
CAACTGTCTCAACAGATTCTGATTGTGCAAGTATCGCCTTTAGCGCGAGCACCACGCGTGAAAGCTCGCCTCCTGAAGCAATGTTTGCCAATGGTTTCAAGGCTTCCACTATATTGGCTGAAATCATAAATGTCGCTTGATCCATTCCTGTTTCACTGACAACACAGTCATCAGCCACCAGGTGAGGATCCGTATCGTCAACCGCTTGAGCTGTACGAAGAGACACTTCAAACGCAGACTGACCCATTTTCAAAGATGAAAGTTCTGATTCCACTTTCCCGGCCAATGTTTTCGCTGCTGCTTTTCTCTTTTCTGAAAGTTCGACAGCCAGTTTCACTAATTCTTCATGCTGTATGGCAAGCTTTTCTTCAGTTTCAGAAATTTTTTCTGATACGTTTTCAATCTCCGAAAATTCTGTTTCAATGGACTCAAGATAAGACAGAACTGCTTCTAAAGAGCCCCCGTACTTTCTCTTTAATTTCTGAAGTGTATCGATACGGGCTTCAACCTCTTCAAGACGCCCTTCATCTATTTGAATATTTTTTAAATAATTTGACAGTTGTCCGGCAATATCTTCTACGCTAAATACAGCCTCATCAATCCCTTTTGCCTTAGCCATGAGCTCCGGATCTATTTGGGCCGCTTTATCCAGGTCTTTTTTAATCTCAGCAAGCCTTTCTAAAATTGAACCTTCCGCGCTATAAAGCGTCTCAATACTTCCATGAGTTATTCGGTAAAGCTCTTCTCCGTTTTTAAGCCGTACCCTTTCAAGCTCAAGAGATTTGTCTTCATCCAGTACAATGGAAGCGGAAATAATTTCATTTTTCTGGAAATTGATAAAATCGATGCGCTCTGACTGGGTGTCCTTTAACTTCATGAGATCATTTAATTTTTTAGTCAGTGGCACTGTCTCATGAAAACAATGATACACCTGTTGTCGAAGGGGCATCAATCCCCCGAATTGATCTAAAATAAAAAGGTGCTGTGCCTCCTTTAATAACCCCTGGTGCGCATGCTGCCCGGAAATACTGGCAATATTTTCAGTAATTGAAGTCAGCATCTGAACTGTTGCGATTCTGCCATTTATATATATTTTATGTTTATCACTGTTGGAAATGACCCTTCGAATTAAAAGCCCCTCAGATATATCAAAACCATGTTCCTCCATAATTGCTGCTGCCCGGGTTCCCTTTTCAATCTTAAACATCGCTTCAAGTTCAGCAGTTCCAGACCCTGTGCGGATAAGCGCTGCATTCGCCCGGCTGCCGAGAATGAGATTGGCTGCGTTAATAATAATCGATTTGCCAGTTCCGGTTTCTCCGCTGATAATTGTCAGCCTATCTGAAAAACAGATATGCAAATCATCAATGATAGCGAAATTTTTAATGATAAGTTCTTGCAACATATTGTCTGGATAACGTATTTTACAAGGAGTTAATATTTGATAGTCTCGTAAAAAGTCGAAATTTGTTTGTATATCGCACACCCTATATTTTTTGTAAAGTCATAAGCATCAAGTTAGTGCCCACCTATAAATAGAATTAATTTGAGTGGGCACAAGTTGAGTTTCCGGTTCACAAATAGCTATTTTTTATTGAAAACAAGGCAGCCGAGAACGGCAGTTTTTCGGGAAATAGCTATTTGTGGATGGAAGCTACTTGGAATTAAACCGGATGCAGCCCCCTTCTTCTCAATCCATCCGTCCTGTCTAAACCGAACATCAAATTCATATTTTCAACTCCGGCCTGCGCACCGCCTTTTCCGATACTGTCTAAAACACTAAAAATAACGATTCGGTTCCTCTTTTCATCCACATCGAATCCGATGTAACAATAATTGGTTCCTGCCACCGAATTGACCCATGGATAAGGCTTGTACTGCCATGATGCATTTTCTTCTTTGGGAAGATCATAGACCTTGACAAAATAGTCATTCCAATAAGATCATCTTTTTTAAATATTTTTTCAGGAAATACGTGACAGATGTCTAAAATTCCTCTAACAATGGGGACATATACGGGCGTAAAGTGAACCGATACCTTTTTTTTGGCAAGGATCCCAAGTTCCTGCTCCATTTCATACGTGTGACGATGATTCACCACATTATAGGGAACAAGATTGTTGCCGATTTCCGGATGATGTGCTGCCTTTGAAAGCTCGGCCCCAACCCCGGCAGTACCGGATAGGCCGTCAACAATCACCATATTTATATCCACCATATCTTCCTTAAATAAAGGCGCCAGTCCTAAGATGGCCGCAGATGAAAAACAGCCCGGATTCGCCACCAGATCCGTCTTTCTGATTTCTTCCTTGTGGAGTTCAGAAATTCCATACACTGCCTTTTTTGCCAGATGCCAT
>JAFDFT010000008.1 GCA_019309685.1 Deltaproteobacteria bacterium | reverse complement strand
AGCGATAACGATTACAAAGACGTCTGAAGAAGAAACAAATGACGGGGATACGGAGGGCAAAGATGAGTAAGGTATTAATGAAAGGCAATGAAGCCATTGGAGAGGCGGCCATCCGGGCGGGATGTTTAAATTATTTTGCTTATCCGATCACGCCTCAATCAGAAGTCGCGGAATACCTCGCGCATCGAATGCCTGAAGCGGGGGGTGTGTTTTTGCAGGGGGAGAGCGAGGTCGCTGTCTCATACATGATATTCGGAGCTGCCGGATGCGGCGCCATAGTTTTTACGACCTCATCGAGTCCGGGCATCAGCCTCATGAGTGAGGCTATCAGCTATATCGCGGGTGCTCAGTGTCCCGCTGTCTTTGTGAATATCGTAAGGGGAGGCCCGGGACTTGGGGGTATCCAGCCGTCCCAGGCGGATTACCTGCAGGCAACGAAAGGCGGGGGGCATGGCGACTACAGGCTTCTTGTTATGGCGCCGGCAAGTGTTCAGGAAGCTGTGGAAATGGTGATGATGGCATTTCCTTTGGCTGAAAAATATCGCAATCCGGTGATGATCTTAGGTGACGGTCTGATCGGCCAGATGATGGAGCCGGTGGATTTTCCTGAAAACCTCAAAACAGAACCGACAAATAAGGACGACTGGGCCAGCAATGGAATGGATACCCGAGGCGCGAACAGTCCTAATATTGTAAAGTCTTTATTTTTGGACAATAAGCTGCTCAATGATAATAACATGGCCTTAAAGGCCAAGTATGATCGTATGAAAAAAGAAGAAGTCAGATACGACACATACAATCTGGATGCTGATTACGAAATGCTCATTGTAAGCTTTGGTACTATGAGCAGGGTGAATAGAACAGCTATTGACAATTTAAAGGAGGAAGGGCTCGAAGTCGCAATGATTAGGCCGATGACATTGTTCCCTTTTCCAGAAGAAGCGATTAGGCAGGCGTCATTAAAAGAAAACTGCAAAGCTGTTTTGAGCATTGAAATGAATATGGGGCAGATGGTGGAAGATGTCGAGCGGTCTGTGCAGGGCAAAGTTCCTGTTAAATGGTACGGTACGTGCGGCGGAGATGTGCCGACGCCTGAGGAAATAATGAATTTTATTAAGGAGCAGAAATAATGGCAAAGACATTTATGAAACCGGAAGCCTTATCGGATCAACACACACACTATTGCCCCGGGTGCACACATGGCGTTATTCATCGGTTAATTGCCGAGGTCATTGATGAATTGGGCATAAGGGGCCGTTCTGTTGGTATCGCTCCTGTTGGCTGTGCTGTTTTGGCGTATAATTATTTTACGTTCGATTTTCAAGAAGCTGCTCATGGGCGTGCACCGGCTATGGCAACCGGTATTAAACGGGTACGACCGGATTTGATGGTTTTTACGTATCAGGGTGATGGAGATCTGGCAAGTATCGGAATGGGAGAAATTGTCCACGCGGCAAACCGGGGAGAGAAATTTGTGTCTATTTTTGTGAACAATGCGGTTTACGGCATGACAGGGGGGCAGATGGCTCCAACCACAATGCCGGGGCAGCGTACCACAACTTCTCCATTTGGCAGAAATGTTGAAGACTCCGGGATGCCGATTAAGGTAGCCGAACTTCTGTCCTCACTCCAGACACCGGGGTATATTACACGGCAGACGGTTTTAAAGCCAAAATATATCGTCAAGGCGAAGAAGGCCATTAAGAAAGCGTTTACTTATCAACTTGAGGGACGTTGCTTCAGCATGGTGGAAGTTGTCAGTACGTGTCCCACGAATTGGGGTCTTACACCACATGAGGCGATTCAATGGGCGGAAGATACATTGTTGTCATATTATGAGCTGGGCGATTACAAAGTGCCGGAATAGCGGGATACCGGGTCAAGGAAGGAGAAGGATATGCAAAAAGACGTGATGTTCGCTGGCTTTGGAGGCCAGGGGATTTTATTGATGGGGAAAATATTAGCTCTTGCGGCAATGGATGAAGGACGGGAGGTAACATGGGTCCCTTCCTATGGCGCGGAGATGCGAGGGGGTACGGCAAACTGTAATGTAGTGATCAGTGACAGGCCGATTGGTTCGCCGGTTATTCGAAATCCTATGCACCTTGTTGTGATGAATCGCCCATCGTTAGAAAAATACGGTCCTTTGGTAAGACCAAAGGGCGTTGTTTTGATTAACAGCTCATTGGTTACAGCCGATACGGGCCGTGAAGATATTGATGAATTAACTGTTTCTGCAAATGATATTGCCACCGAAATTGGCAGCATTAAGTCAGCAAACATTGTCGCACTCGCGGCTTTTGTAGCCAGAAGTCAGCTTGTTGATTTTGAATTGCTCCGAGAGTGTGTAAAATATGAATTTTCTAAAAATGAAAAGCTGATAAACATCAATATGGAGGCGTAATCCCGCTATAAGCGGGAAACTTGAACTTTTTACTTTGCCATCAAAACGATGATTTAGATTGTCTCAAAAAGAGCTGATGATCCTAGAAGGGTTCCAGGTTTCAAGGGTTCATATATGGAGTGCTAAAAACCTATAAAGAATTAAATGTTCAGAAATATATTTATTTAATTACAACGATCTTAATTGAAAAATATCGAATATTGAACTCCGAATGTCGAATATCGATGGGGTACTTTAAAATATAGACGATGCGAAAAGAAGATAAGAAACCTTCGTGATTCGGTGTTTGATATTCAGCATTTGACATTCGCTGTTCAAATAAGAGCCTGCCATGATTTTATAGTCTATCGGGAAGATCGAAACAACGTTTAAGACTATACTAAGATCATTAGAAAGACCTTTAAATTTTTTAACTATTTAGGTAAGAACGATATTACCTACTATGTCCCTCAGAGAATTGAAAGCTAAAGGATTGAGCGATGAAGTTAACAGTCCCGGATTACATTTTAGCCATAAAGGCCTATATTCCAGGGAAGCCGATTGAAGAACTTGAACGTGAATACGGTATCAAGGATTCTATCAAATTGGCTTCCAACGAAAATCCTTTGGGCCCATCTCCTATGGCGGTTAAAGCTATTCAAGAAGCAATGAGCAATTTAAACCGTTATCCAGATGACAGCGGTTATGCGCTGGTAAAGAAAATTTCTGAAAAATTGGATGTCCGGCATGATAATATTGTTATTGGAAACGGGTCTGATGAAATCATTGGGATGATTGTCCGCGCGTTTTTGCAGCCCGGTGATGAAGCGATAGTACCGCATCCTACATTTCTTATGTACGAAATAATGATTCAATGCGCGGGCGCGATTTCTTTGAGGGTGCCTTTAAAATCGCTTTCTATTGACCTGGAAAATATAAAAGAGAAGCTTACACCCCGGGTGCGCCTCATATTGCTGTGCAGTCCGAATAATCCCACGGGGTCTGCAATTACGAAAGAGGATTTTGAAACATTTATCAAAGATATTCCTCCTGATGTTGTGGTTGTGCTGGATGAAGCATACATGGAATTTGTTCGGGATAAAAACTGTGTGAGCGGAATCGAGTACCTTGATTCTGATACACCATTAATTGTTTTACGCACATTCTCAAAAGCGTATGGCCTGGCAGGGCTAAGAATTGGATATGGTGTAATGCCGGAAGAAATATCGAATCTTCTGAATCGGGTAAGGCAGCCGTTTAATACAAGTTTGCTGGCACAAGCCGGCGCTGTTTCAGCACTAGATGATGATTCTTTTTTACAGAAAACGATCAATCTTGTTCATGAAGGAATTGATTTATTGTATGATGCTTTGTCTGAAATAGGGGTTAAGTATTTCGAAACACAAGCAAATTTTCTATTGGTAGATGTTGGGAAAAGTGCCGATGACGTTTATGAAAAGATGCTCAGACAAGGGGTTATCGTAAGATCCATGACATCTTACGGATATCCATCTTATATACGGGTTAACGTTGGACTGGCATCCGAAAATAAGCGCTTTATTGAAGCGCTAAAAAAAGTTATATGATTTTTACTGTTTTTTAAAATGCATAAGCTCCTAATTACCATAGATGGACCCGCAGGCGCAGGCAAAACAACCGCCAGCAAACGTCTTTCAGATCGTTTGGGTTACCGATATATTGATACAGGCGCGCTTTATAGAGGTGTCGCGCTTGAGGTAAAAGACCGAGGTATAAATCATAATGACGACGCTGCCCTTGAAAAAATGTGCAAATCGCTGAACCTGAAGTTTGTATTAAATGAAAAAGGAACGCGGCTTTTATCAGATGGTAAGGATATTACGGATCAGATCCGAACGCCGGAAATGTCAATGCTTGCGTCAGCTGTTTCAGCAAAGTCTATTGTTCGTAAGCGCCTCCTTAATATTCAACAGGATATGGCCAGGGAAAAGGGTGCTGTTTTCGAAGGGCGCGATATGGGTACAGTGGTTTTCCCGGGAGCCGACGTGAAGTTTTTTCTGGACGCGTCTGTAAAAACACGAGCATTGAGGAGATACAAGGAGTTAGAGGGAAAAACATCCCAGACCTTGGAAGATGTTGAACGAGATATCAGACAACGGGATGAAAATGACAGCACCAGGGCTCTGGCGCCGCTGAAACCGGCTCCAGACGCTATCCGTGTGGATTCAACCGATCTTGCCATTGATGATGTTGTCGAGCTGATGTTTGGTCATATAACGAAAGTGATTGGGTAAACTTTTTAATAGCCGTTTGATTTAATTAGGTTTTCATGCTGATGTGATGATAGAAAGCTATAATGTTGCTATGAGAAGAGATATATTGATTATTCGGATAATTTTTCAAATTACATATTGTTTTTTTTAATTATTATGATATTAATTCCAAGTTATACTCTTGATATATGTATAAAAAAACTGGTGAGGGGGAATTTAATTTAATGGAAGATTTAGAAAAAAGCGATTTAACGGAGAAATCTGAACAAAATGATTTAACTGGTGTAACTGCCATGAATCAGGATGGAGAACTTCAATCTGAAGAAGAAGGCAGTGAACAGTCACAGCAGGATCCGGAAAATGAGGACTCCATGGAAGACCTGATGGATCTTTATGAAAAGAGCTTCAAACGCTTTGAAGAGGGGGAAGTTGTCCCAGGATCTATTATTTCAGTGGATAAAGATTATGTTTTAGTTGACATCGGTTACAAATCAGAAGGACAGATACGTATTAACGAATTCAGAGATGAAGAGGGAAATATAAAAGCTGATCTCGGTGATACCGTTGATGTCATGATTGAATCTTGGGATGATGAAGATGAACGCGTTGTCCTTTCAAAGGAAAAAGCAACAAAAGTCAAGGTGTGGGAGGAGATCAGAAAAACCTATGATGACGATGGTACGGTAGAAGGTGTCATCACAGCGCGTGTAAAAGGCGGATTTTCAGTTGATATCGGTGTCCAGGCCTTTTTGCCTGGATCACAGGCGGATTTGCGCCCTATTCGCAACCTTGATGAAATGGTTGAAAAGACCTTTGAATTTAAGATTTTAAAGTATAACCGAAAACGCAGTAATGTTATTTTATCAAGGAGAGCGATCCTGGAAAATGAAAGAGATTCTCAACGGGCGGATACTCTGGCTGAGATTCATGAAGATAAGGTCATGGAAGGGATTGTTAAGAATATTACTGAGTATGGAGTTTTCGTTGATCTTGGCGGTGTGGATGGACTGCTACATATTACCGATATTTCATGGGGCAGAGTGAAACATCCTTCAGAACTCTTCTCAGTGGGTGATGAAATAGAGGTGAAGATACTGAAGCTCGATATTGAAAATGAAAGAGTTTCGCTTGGCATGAAGCAGCTTGTCCCTGATCCATGGTCAGTGGCAACAGAAACGTATGCTGTTGGCACACGGGTAACGGGGAAAGTCGTCAGCCTTACGGATTACGGCTCGTTTGTGGAATTAGAAGAAGGAATCGAAGGATTGATTCATATTTCTGAGATGTCATGGACCCGAAAAATTCGTCATCCCTCCAAAGTTGTTTCTGTAGGGGAAATGGTTGAAACGGTTGTTTTGGAAATTAAACCTGAAAGCCGGCGGATTTCACTGGGAATGAAACAGGTTGTTCCGAATCCATGGGATGTCATCAGTGAAAAATATCCCGTTGGTACAACAATAGAAGGTAAGGTTAAAAACATTACCGATTTTGGACTATTTGTCGGTATTGATGAAGGGATTGACGGCTTGGTGCATATTTCCGATATTTCATGGACAAAGCGGATTAAACATCCCTCTGAGATCTATAAAAAAGGTGATGTGGTTCAGGCGATTGTTCTTGATATTGAAAAAGAACAGGAACGATTTTCCCTTGGCATCAAACAACTGCAAACAGATCCCTGGCAAACAGTAGCGGAACGCTATGAAGTCGGAAAGGAGATAACAGGTACAATTACAAATCTTACCGATTTTGGTATTTTTGTTGAACTTGAAGAGGGCATCGAAGGCCTTATCCATATTTCTGAGATCAGCACCGGCAAGGAAAAAGTAACGTCACCTTCAGAGAAATACAATCCCGGAGATCCAATCACGGCCAAAGTTATGAATTTGAACAGTAACGAAAGAAGAATTGGCCTTTCAATAAAACGGCTTGATATGGATGATGAACAAGCACTGTTAAGCGAATATGTGAATAATAACAAATCCGTGACATCATCATTCGGTGAAATCCTCAGAGAAAATCTTAAAGAAAAATTAAGTGAATCTGAAAATGCGAGCGAGCCAATAGAAGCATCTGATGATACTGCTGAAGATACCCCTCCGGAAGAGACAGTCGCTGCGGGAGAGAGCCAGGCAAAAGGTGCGACAGAAGATGATGCAGACTCAGACGTGGAGATAAAGGAAGAAGCAGATCAAGTACCAGGTGATGAGGCAATCAGTGAAGGCGATGATCCTGAGACTGACGAAGAAAAATAATAAATCGTTGGTTGGCAGTCCATAAGGATCTTCAGATCCATTTTTATTAAATTTTGTTGGCGGTGGTAAGAAATTTTAGATTTTCATTATAAATGAGTATCGATAAAATCGAAATTTCTTGCCCCCGTGGAGGTTCTTTTACTAATGTTTTCCCGCAGACACCCTTACCTGTTTTTCTTTCTTTCTTTTTCTGCAATTATGATGGGCGGAATCACTATTATTTCACTATTGGTTACCCTTGGCTCAACAGGTTCAAATATCGTTTTTAATAAAAAAGTTGGTATTATTGAGATTTCGGGCGTCATTACGGACGCGAAGAATGTTATTTATTCACTTAAACAGTTTCGTGAAGATGATTCAATAAAAGCGATTGTTCTTCGTATTGACTCTCCTGGAGGCGGTGTGGGCCCTTCACAGGAAATCTTCCGTGAGATTAGAAAGACCATAAAATCAAAAAAAGTTGTCGCTTCTCTAGGGTCCATTGCGGCTTCTGGCGGGTATTATGCCGCTGCCGGCTCAAATGGAATTGTAGCGAACCCCGGTACTATCACCGGCAGTATCGGCGTGATTATGAGCTATACAAATTTTCGTGAAGTATTGAATAAAATAGGGCTGGTGCCGGTTGTTGTTAAAAGCGGTGAATTCAAAGATATCGGATCTCCGGTAAGAGAAATGACGAATAGGGAACGAAATCTTCTCAAAGGTTTTGTAGATACGGTTCATCAACAATTTGTATCTGCTATTGTGGAAGGAAGGAAAATGGATCGGTCCAAAGTAGAGGCTATCGCTGACGGTAGGATTCTGTCAGGAGAAAGTGCAAAAGCACTGGGGCTGGTGGATCGGTTGGGTAATCTGGAAGACGCTGTGGAGTGGGCCGGACGTCTGGGCGGTATTAAGGGGAAAATTTTTACAGTTTATTCAAGAGAAGAGAAGGTTCCTTTTATAAAATATTTGATTGATTCTTATGCAGGTGAATTTATAAGCAATACGATAAATCCCGGACTGCATGGCGGATATTTGTATTCCCCCAATTAGTTTCCATTTATAAATGCCCCTTTTTGTCTAATTTCTGCGTCAGGTGAGACATCCGCCTCGGGCGGGCTCAAATTTTAATCCGCCACCGAACTTTGGCGGATTAATCCTCGAAATACTCAAATTATGGATGCCTGCCCCGTAGGTCAGGAGGATCGTACGGGGTGGTTAAAATTATCGCCTTCCTTGAACTCGAACAAAAATCAGCATTTCTAAGTGGTTTTTCAAATAAGTCCGTTGATCGTTATTGTCCCTAAATGGTTTACGGAAAACTGATTATTTCTGAACCGGAAGGCTTTTAAGTGCTCATCTTTTTTATTCAAAAATACTCACATCACCCGCTCCTTCGCGAATGACTTCAGGGATATCACTTATCAGACTAATAACGCTCGACGGCCTTCCAGATACGGATCCGCCATGAATGACAATATCGACATTCGGCCTGAAGAAGTCATGGATAAGAGATGGATCCTGAATAATTTTACCATCAGGCATCGTTGCGCTTGTGGTGATAACTGGATTGCCAAGTTTTTCCACGATCGTGGTGCAGATAAGGTGATCCGGCACTCGGATTCCCGCTGTTTTACGTTTGGTGAGCATTATCTTAGGTACCAGTTTTTAACCTTCGAGAATGAAGGTATACGGCCCTGGCAGGAGCCGCTTCATTGTCTTATATGCGTAATTCGATACTTTAGCATAGTGGCTGATGTTTTTGAGGTTTGAACAGATAAAGCTAAATGGTTTACTTTTATGACGTTTTTTTAAATGGTAAATTTTATCAATGGCATTTTTATTTAGAATATCGCAGCCGATACCATAATACGTATCCGTTGGATAGGCGATGATACCGCCTTTTTGAAGGGTTTCAACGACTCTTTGGATTAGCCGTTCCTGCGGATTTATAGGGCTGATTTTGATTAACATAACATATTGTGACACATGGTAAGAAAAGCATTTTATTCGGCGTTGTATTACATGCCGGATAATATTGTCAAGGCGGCAAATAAAAGATTGCTAAAGGTTCATCCATCTGCTATTTCGGATTCCAAAAAAATGGCTGAAAAAGATCATAAAACTATTATACGTGTCACAAATTTTGGTGTATATAAAACCGGAAAAGAATAATAGTAAGATATTTAAGCTTTCACTGGAAATATTATTTATAAGTATTTAATATTTTAACCTATATTGACTGATTGACCTATTTTTCAATCAGATCAAACCTTTTAGGAGGCAGGGTATGGTTATGTTGACACCTGAAGAAGCGTTTTCTTTTGACGATGTTTTGTTACTTCCCAATTATTCGGATGTACTGCCAAAGGATGTGAATACCAGTACACAGTTAACTAAAAACATTTCGCTCAACATTCCCATTGTTAGTGCCGCGATGGATACAGTAACGGAATCACACACTTCCATCAGTATGGCAAGGGAAGGCGGGCTTGGCTTTATCCATAGGAATATGAGCATTAAAAGCCAGGCGATAGAGGTTGAGCAGGTAAAAAAATCAGAAAGCGGTATGATCATTGATCCTATTGTTATCCATCCTGACAAGCCGGTTGAGGAAGTGTTAACGCTTATGGAAAAGAATCAGATTTCAGGTGTTCCGGTAACAAAAGGAGATCAATTGGTTGGAATTGTTACCAATAGGGATTTGCGGTTTGAGACGGACCTGAGCAAAAAGGTATCAGAGGTCATGACCAAAGAAAATCTTGTCACGGTGCATGAAGGAATTGATCTGGAAGAATCCAAGAAAATTTTGCATAAACACAGGATTGAGAAACTTCTGGTTGTGGATAAAAAAGGCCGGCTTGCGGGGCTTATAACCATCAAAGATATTGAAAAGATAAAAAAATATCCGAATGCCTGTAAGGACAGTAGGGGACGGCTCAGGGTTGGAGCTGCCGTGGGTGTCGGGCCTGATATGGAAGAAAGAACAGAGGCTCTGGTAAAAGTTGCCGCGGATGTGATTTTAATCGATACATCTCATGGGCATTCAAAAAATGTTATTGAGGCAGTGAAAACATTAAAAAGCACTTTTCCCGGTATCGAACTCATTGCAGGGAATGTGGGTACTGCGAAAGGGTCGGAAGATTTGATTAAAGCAGGGGTTGACGGTGTTAAAATAGGCATCGGGCCAGGTTCTATTTGTACAACCCGTGTTGTTGCCGGAATCGGCATTCCCCAGATAACGGCTATAATGAATTGCCGGCAGGTATCGAGTAAAACCGGTGTACCTTTAATTGCTGATGGGGGTGTTAAATTTTCAGGCGATATTACCAAAGCCATTGGAGCCGGCGCTCATGTTGTTATGATCGGAGGGCTTTTTGCCGGAACAGAGGAAAGCCCCGGTGAATCCATATTATATCAGGGTCGCAGTTACAAAGTTTATAGAGGAATGGGTTCAACAGAGGCGATGAAAAAAGGGAGTAAAGACAGGTATTACCAGACTGAAGAAACCGAGGATGACAAACTGGTTCCGGAAGGTATCGTGGGCAGGGTCCCATACAGGGGGTCGCTGACAAGTAATATTTTTCAGCTGGTTGGCGGACTGAAAGCGGGAATGGGATATGTTGGGTGCCGAACCATAGAAGAGTTAAGAGAAAAAGCCAGATTCATAAGGATAAGTGCTTCAGGCCTGCGGGAAAGCCATGTGCATGATGTGATTATCACAAAGGAAGCGCCGAACTATAGGCTGGAATGGAACTAACTTTTAGATCAAAAAAATTGAATCTAAAAAGTTTGTATCACCTCCAAAAAATCTAATTGAAAAATATCGAGTAATGAACACCGAATATCGAATGTCGAAGGAATACTTTACAAAAATAAAAAAAACATAAAAAACCTTCGTGATTCAGCGTTCGATATTTAGTATTCGGCATTTGCTTTTTGAATTAAGTGTCTGATCGGTTCCAGTCGCCGGAACTCTTCTCCCAACTAATTGGGAGAAAAGCCATAAGTTTATTAAAAAGAATAAAAACACTTTGTCATAGATACTCTTTTCCTAAGATCATCACAGTTGGTATTAAAATTTATTATTTTAAAATAATGTACCTAAATATTAATAAAATCAATTAACCATTTTATGGAATTCTTGAAATTTAATGACTGACCCTAACCCACCTTTTGTTCATCTTCATGTTCATACTGAATATAGCCTGCTAGACGGCGCCATAAGGATTGACGCGCTTTTAAAACGTGTGGCTGAATATGGTATGGACGCTGTCGCTATTACGGATCATGGTACCATGTTTGGCGCTGTTGAATTTTATGAAAAGGCTAAAAAAGCGGGTATCAAACCAATTATCGGTTGTGAATGTTATGTGGCTCCCAGAAGACTGACCGACAAGACCCCTATGGATCACAAAGGGGCATCCCACCTTATTCTTATTGCAGAAAATCAGGAAGGGTATCGTAATCTTTGCAAGCTGGTTGCTATCGCCCATCTAAAGGGGTTTTATTACAAACCGCGTATTGATAAGGATGCCCTTAGAGAACACAGCAAGGGACTCATTGGTTTTTCCGGCTGTCTTCATGGTGAAATACCAACGCTTGTCCAAATGGGTAGGGTAGATGCCGCTGATGATGTGGCGAGGGAATATCTCAACATTCTAGGGGAGGGCAATTTTTTTCTTGAAGTCCAAAGTAATGGACTCGAAGAACAGGTCAATGTAAACCGCACGCTTGATGATATGAGCAAACGCCTTTCCATTCCGCTCGTTGCGTCCAATGACTGCCATTATTTAAAAAAAGAAGATGTGCACGCGCATGAGGTTCTTTTATGTGTTCAAACAGGCAAAACCATTCACGATCCTGATCATTTTAAGTTTGAAACTGACCAACTATATTTGAAATCGAGAGAGGAAATCGCCTCTTCCCTATCTGACTACCCGGAAGCTATCCATAATACCACAGATATCGCAAAAAGATGTGAGCTTGAATTTGACTTTAATACGTATCACTTCCCTAAATACGATGCAGATTCACATTTAACTGAAGATCAGATATTTGTTGAAAAGGCCCGTAAGCAGTATGAATCACTCATTAAAGTAATTCAGGCAAAGAATCATACTATAGATAAAAAAGAATATGATGACCGTTTGGATTACGAGATCTCGGTTATTCAGGATATGGGATTTTCAGGGTACTTTTTAATTGTTGCCGATTTTATCGAATACGCGAAAAAAAATAATATTCCTGTTGGGCCGGGAAGAGGGTCTGCTGCAGGAAGTCTTGTAGCGTATTCATTAGGCATAACGAATCTTGATCCAATTGCACATGGCTTGATTTTTGAACGATTTTTAAATCCTGCGCGAAAAAGCATGCCGGATATTGATGTGGATTTTTGTATAAATGGAAGAGAAGAAGTGTTTAAGTACGTTGTGGACAGGTATGGCGGCGGAGATTATGTCGCTCAAATTATTACCTTTGGAAAAATGAAGACCCGGGCCGTTATCCGGGATGTAGGCAGAGCCCTTGACATCCCGCTTCATGAAGTTGATGCCATAGCTAAAATGGTTCCGGATGTGCTCAATATAAGCTTGGATCAAGCGTTAGAGCAGGAGCCGAAGCTTGTTGAACTCACCAAGATTAAACCGGAAATCAATAATCTCATCAGTATTTGCCGGGTGCTTGAAGGGCTCCCCCGCCATGCGTCTACCCATGCTGCTGGTGTTGTTATTTCTGATAAACCTCTCAATGAATATATGCCGCTTTACAGGGGCAAGAAAGGGGAGGTGGTTACCCAGCTGGATATGCAGTGTGTTGAGAAGATTGGGCTTGTGAAGTTTGACTTTTTGGGGCTTCGTAACCTGACCGTGATTGCTGAAGCTCTGTCTCTTATAGAAAGACAAGGGAAGACGCCGCCGGACATTGAAAATCTAGATTTCAATGATCAAGCAACATACCAGTTGCTTTCATCCGGAAATACAACAGGTGTATTTCAACTTGAAAGTACCGGGATGAAGGATTTGCTTGCCAGGTTAAAACCTGGAAATTTTGATGATATCATCGCGCTGGTGGCGCTGTATCGTCCCGGTCCTTTAGATAGCGGGATGGTGGATGATTTTGTGAAACGCAAACATGGTAAGACAACTTTTAAATATAAAGTTCCCGAGCTTGAGCCCATTTTAATGGAGACGTACGGCGTCATTGTGTATCAGGAACAGGTGATGAAGATCGCCAGTGATCTTGCGAAATATTCCATGGCAGAGGCCGATGATCTCAGGAAGGCGATGGGTAAGAAAAAAACTGAGATTATGGCCAAGCACAGGGAGCGATTTATCAGCGGTGCAAAGGGAAATAATATTGAACCCGGAAAGGCCGAAGAAATATTTGACTTGATGGAAAAATTTGGAGGGTACGGGTTTAACAAGTCACACAGCGCCGCGTATGCCTTAATTGCCTATCAAACGGCTTTTTTAAAGGCTCATTTTTCTGTGGAATTCATGGCGTCACTTCTTACGAGTGAAATGAATTCAACGGACAATGTAGTGAAATATATAGCGGAATGCAGAAATAACGGTATAACGGTCAGGTCGCCGGACATCAATGAGAGTGAGACAGTGTTTGCAGTAAGGAATAATGAAATTATCTTTGGCCTTGTTGCGGTGAAAAATGTTGGTGAGGCCGCAATCGAGTGTATTATCGAAGAGAGACAGGAGGGCCGGTTTGATTCGATGTTTGATTTTTGTGAACGGGTCGATCTTCGAAAAGTGAACAAAAGAGTTATTGAAAGTCTGATAAAGTGCGGTGCGTTTGATTCGACAGGTGCGTATCGTTCAAGAATGCTGGCTGTGCTGGAAGACGCACTTGATTATGGCCAAAGAGCCCAAAAAGAGAGGACCGATCCCCAAATGGGACTTTTTGAGATGAACGGCGCAGATCAGTCGATAAACCTGCCTCCGATTCCTGAAATCAGCGAATGGGAAGAAAAACAGATTTTGACTTTTGAAAAAGAATCTCTGGGATTTTACATATCCGGACATCCGCTTGACAGACATGAAGACATGATTGAGAAGTTTGCAAATACAAATACCTCTCTTTTGAAGGAAAAAAACGATGGTGATGTAGTAAGAATAGGTGGTATCGTGGTAAACGTAAAAACAATCAAGACAAAAAGAGGGGACTTAATGGCGTTTGTCACAATAGAAGATATGCATGGTACAGCGGAAATTACCATCTTTTCTTCTGTGTATGCTACATCTTCTACTCTTTTAATAGACGATACTGCCATATTTATTCAAGGAAGAGTGCAAAAAGATGAAAATTCGATAAAACTGCTCGCAGACACCATTGTTCCTATGGATAAAGTAGAGGAGACTTGGACCGCCAGCATCCATTTACATTTGGATGTAGGTAGAACAAACAGAGATTCTTTTATAGAATTAAATGATATTTTTAAGCGGTATCCAGGCACGTGCCGGGGGTTTGTCCATCTGATGGACCCTGAAAAAACAGAGACAGTTATCGCCTTGCCGGATACTATTCGATTAAGAGCGGGGGCCATGCTCACCCGCGAGGTGAACGGCTTTCTCGGTTATAATGCGGTAGAAACAACTTGCACGAACGCCAAAGCATCTTCTGATGCCGCAAATGGGCATAATAAAAAAGGTCGAAATAACAATTCAAGATATGAACGACGATAAAACACTACTTGAAGTTGAAAACGTATATTCAGTCCTTCTTGCCGGGGGAACCGGATCAAGGTTGTGGCCAGTTTCAAGAGAGTTATATCCAAAACAGCTTGTCAAATTTATTGGAGACAATTCTTTTGTTCAATTGACTATTAAAAGAATTGAGCCGTTGCTGGATACAGAAAATGTTCGGATTATCTGCGGGAGTGAACACTTCCATGAGACCGCCAAGCATATGAAAAGTATCGGCATCGATCCAGAAGGTAAAATTTATTGTGAGCCCTGCGGCAGGAATACTGCTCCGGCTATATTATATGCTTTGCTCACTATTTTGAAAAAGGATACGGATCCGGTTCTCTGTATTTTTCCGGCAGACCACGTCATTGATAATGTTGATATGTTCCTTGACAAACTGAAATCCGCAATAAAACTTGCGAACAGCGGATACATTGTAACGTTTGGCATCACCCCTCATTATCCGGAAACAGGATACGGATATGTCGAAGGGGGTAACAGTGTTTCCGAAGGGGCGCTGAAACTAAAACGATTCGTTGAAAAGCCTAACCTGTCAACAGCGAAAACATATCTTGAGGCGGGAAAATTTTACTGGAACAGCGGCATGTTTGCTTTTAAGGCTTCTGTTATGCTTGAAGAGTTTAAGACGTATCAAAAAGAAATGATTGTCAGAATGGGCCAAATTATATCTGCAGGTGAGTTCCCTGAAAAGGAGGCGTATGAACAACTAACCGATATTTCCATCGACCATGCGATTATGGAAAAAACGAAAAAGGGGGTGGTTCTTCCTTCGGAGTTTGGCTGGAGCGATATCGGATCATGGAAGTCTCTTTATGATTTTCTTCCAAAAGATGATGACAATAACGTGATCGATGGGGATGTAATCGCCAAGGATACGAAGAACAGCTTTATTATGGGGCATAAAAGACTTATTGCGACAAATCATATAAATAATATGATTGTTGTGGAGACACGGGACTCCGTGTTCGTTTCAGATATAGATAACAGCCGGGATGTAAAGTCAATCGTTAAAAAACTGAAAGAAAAGGGACGTAAAGAGTACCGAAAACACAGAAAAGTAAATCATCCATGGGGAAGTACTTCTCTTCTTGAACAGAAAAAGGACTACCAGGTCTCTCGAATTATTATTTATCCAGATGCCCTATATGAAGTGAAGGCCGATGCTTTTAGTCTAAAACGGCTGGATATTTTAGAAGGAAATGCTGAAGTTGTAACAGACAATGAAAAATGTTTGCTGGCCAAAGGAGAGTCAACGACGATTTCAGGGAATAAACAGGCAACAGTAAAAAATACTGGTGAAAGTAATCTTTATATGATTGAGATTCATATAAGTAATTAAATGTGTGTTTTTATCATGACATCAATGAATTCCTCTATTATTTATTTTCTTTTCAGCGGATGAATTGCCGGTACCATATCTGTGTGACCAGAAGTTTATCATGAAAATAAAAAAGGTGTTTCGTCTGCAGTTAAATAACCTGTTATGGTTTTCTCTATAGGTTTAATTTGGGAAAATATAATTCAATTCAAGGAGTTTTATAAAAAATGAAAGTACCGTTACTCGATCTTAAAAAGCAGTATGAAACTATAAAGGATGAAGCGCTTCAGGTAACCAAAGAAATATTTGAAAGCCAGTATTTTATCCTGGGGCCGAAAGTTGAAACACTGGAAAAAGAAATTGCCGCGTATTGTTCTTCAACGTATGCTCGAGGAGTATCATCCGGAACAGATGCGCTCTTAATCTCTCTGATGGCAGCAGATATCGGGCAGGGTGCAAGTGTGATCACCACACCATATACTTTTTTTGGAACTGCTGGGTCCATTGTGCGTGCTGGAGCGGTTCCCGTTTTTGCGGATATCGATCCGGATACGTATAATATTTCCCCAAAGAGTATTGAAAAAGTTATTTCCACCATGCCAAAGACCGAAAGAGAAAAGCTGAAGGGAATTATACCGGTTCATCTTTACGGCCAATGTGCCGATATGGGTCCAATCCTCGAAATCGCTGAAAAATATAAACTCATTGTGATTGAAGACGCTGCACAGGCTATAGGGTCAGAATATAATGAAAGACGTGCGGGCTCAATGGGTGATTTTGGATGTTTTTCCTTTTATCCTTCAAAGAACCTTGGCGCTTTTGGTGATGGCGGAATTGTAACAACAGGATCGGATGACTTTAATGAAAAAATACGTATTTTACGAGACCATGGCCAGGATCCGAAATATTTCCATCAGGTCATTGGTGGAAATTTCAGGCTTGATGCACTGCAGGCTGCTATTGTCTCTATCAAATTAAAACATCTTGATACTTGGAGCCAGGCCCGTCAGGAAAATGCCAATAGATACAGTATCCTTTTTAAGGAATCGGGTCTGGAGGATAGGGTTCAGGTCCCGTATGAAAAAGAAAATCGTCATATATATAATCAGTATATCATACGTTTAGAAGATAAAAGAGATAATTTGCGTGCATTCTTATTGGATTGTAAAATAGGGACAGATATTTATTATCCTGTGCCCTTACACCTTCAAGAGTGTTTTAAGTACATTGGTTACAAAACTGGTGACTTCCCAGTTGCCGAAATGGCTGCTAATCACACTCTGGCAATTCCAGTGTACCCAGAACTTTCACCGGACCAGCAGGCCTATGTGGTTGAAAAAATAACTGAATTTTATTGCTAAAGTAAATTTAGATTTATTGTTTGAATACTTTGTCAGATTTTTGGGTAGTAGTTTATATGAAACGATAAACACAAGCCATCTAAGAAACTATTATCGTTGACACCTTCTTATCATTATCCTATATTTTTTAAACTCGTATTATTACTTCGACTTCTCAACAGGAGGTTCCCATGAATTTAAATGACGTGCAGGCAATATGGACAGGGAATATTTTATATTTAATTATATTAATCGTTGTGGCGGAAGTTTTTCTTTACCTTGCCAGAACTCCTGCGCATCGGTTTATCTATTCGCTATGCCGGTTATTGCACAACAACTTTCGACTAATGGCGCGCTCGGTGTTGCTTACCGAAAAAAGAGTGATTCGGCGAAACAGGGAAGTGCTGTTAACCGCAGGTGAAAAATCAGTAGAAAGACTGATTGAACAGGAATTTAACAGGGTTGATTCAGTGCTAAAACGTGACCTCGGCGGTTTTCCTTCTGTTCAGCGGGCTTTGGCTGATAAGGTGTCCCATATTGACGAAAACTACCTGGAAAGTTCTGAACTGGAACCTCCGCCACCAGTATGGGTAAATGCTGTTAAATCTGTGGCGAAAATATCTTCGGGTGGAGATGCTGCGGTAGCAAACATATTAACTGAAATTCACAAAACCACGGAAAATCAATTTAAATACTCCGTAGATGAGTATCGTAAAGCAACCTCTGCCCGACTATCTAAACTAACAAAGATGGCCCCTGACTGGCGCAAGGTAGGCAGGCTGTTGGAAGAAGTCGGTAAAAAGTTTGACGGCTTAAATGATCGGGCCAAAATCCTTGACAACTTAATGAAAGAGTATAGACAGAATCGCGCCAAAACCGATAAAGCGGAACGGCTGCTTTCTTCTTCATCCATTACACATTTTTTTATTTCCGGATTTGTCCTGCTGGTGGCAATTGGCGGGGCCATGATTAATTTTCAACTCATTGCGTTGCCGATGTCTGAAATGGTCGGTGGCGGAAGTTATATCGGTAACTTAAAAATCGCCAATGTCGCGGCCATGGTTATAATCCTTGTTGAAATCGCCATGGGGCTGTTTTTGATGGAATCATTACGCATTACCAACCTGTTTCCAATTATCGGACAGATGGATGATAAAATGCGCGTTCGCATGATATGGGTGACATTTACTATCTTATTCATCCTTGCCTGTATTGAATCTTCTTTGGCTTTTATGCGGGATCGCATTGCCGCTGATCTTCATGCATTAAGACTGTCGCTTGCGGATGTGGAAATGGATCAGCAGGTTACCAGCATAATTCCAACTATCGGTCAGATGGTTATGGGCTTTATCTTACCTTTTGCGTTAACATTTGTCGCTATTCCTCTAGAGTCCTTTATTTATTCGGCCAGAACAGTTTTTGGCATTATTCTGGCAGCAGGTATTCGATGGTTTGCCTTTGCGCTTCGATTAATTGGGAATATGTTTCTTTATATGGGCGGGCTCATCGTTGGTTTTTATGATGTGCTCATTAATCCATTGCTGTGGATTGAAAATGTACTGATAAAGAAACAGGAAGATAAAGGAAAAAATAAGGAGAAGGCATCATGAAAAAGTCCTGGATCCTGTTTGTTGTAATTGCAGCTATTTTTATAGCCGGATGTCTGGATACAACCAGCCATTCACGGGCGGTTTTCATGCTCCTGGATACATCCGGTACTTATCAGCACGAAATAAAAAAAGCAGCGTCCATTGTGAATTATCTTTTGGGGACCCTCACATCTGGAGACTCACTCTCGGTTGCGCGCATTGACAGCGCCAGCTTTTCAGAGAAAGATGTCATTGCTAAAATGACATTTGCACCACGGCCTTCCGTGGCAAACCGACAAAAACGGCTGTTTAAAAAAAAGTTTGATACGTTCGTTGCTTCTAGAAAAAGAAGCGCATTTACAGATATTACAGGCGGAATCATCCAGGCTGTGGAATACTTAAATGCGACGAGCGCTGGGAGAAAATACATTCTGATATTTTCAGACTTGAAGGAA
>JAFDFT010000151.1 GCA_019309685.1 Deltaproteobacteria bacterium | reverse complement strand
TATAAGAACAATTCAGGAACTTCTTGGCCATAAAAATGTCAGAATAACCATGATTTATTCACATGTTATAAGTAAGGGTTTTATGGGTGTTCGAAGTCCGTTGGATAGTATGCAATAGAATAAGCTATTAATACAAATAGTTATGAGGGGTTGTGAAAAACTTTACTTTTTAAGTGATTTTTATAGAAATCATGATTTAGATATGATAAATGATTTATTAATTCTTCGACTATTAACATTTCTTTTTGAGAAGATATCCAATTAAAATTGTTCAACTAAAAGGGAGAAAAAAATGAAGATCATGGTATGCTATGACGGCGGTGATGCAGCAAAGGAAGCCATGAAAGTGGCAAAAGAACACGCTAAAGCATTTGGTGCGAGTGTTGAAGTGGTTACCGCGCTTCAAAAGGGACTTGAGGATGAAGTGGAAAAAATTCAGGCTGCAGAAAAGGAACTGGAATACGCGCAATCCTTTTTTGAGGACGCGGGTATTTCATGCAATAAACATCTGCTCATTCATGGACTCACATCAGGAGAAGACCTGGCGCAGTTTGCCCAGGACCATAAAGTTGATCAGGTTTTTATTGGAGTCAAGAAACGTTCAAAAGTCGGAAAACTGGTCTTTGGTTCAACAGCTCAGTTTGTGATCCTTGAAACCGATTGCCCGGTTGTATCAGTCAAGTAATATATGATTCAAAGGAGCGCGCAAGGAACGGATTATTAGATCTTGTTCCCGCGCTCCGACCCGTCTTTAGATAAATTCCTATACTATTGATTCCTGCGTTATGATGCCAAATCCTTTGCTCTTAAATAGGTAACAGCCTTATTTTTGTATGCCTGAAATCCAATTCATTTATCAAAAAAATAATTATCTGCATATAGGGAGAAAATGAAATGCCCATGATGAATGCAAAAGAATACGAAGAGAGCTTGAAAAAGCTCAACCTTGTTGTTTATATGTTCGGTGAACGGGTTGAAAATGTAGTGGATAATCCAATTCTCCGACCGTCCCTAAACGCTGTGGCAAAGACCTATGAACTGGCGCACATGCCGGAACATGAAGATCTCATGACAACGACTTCTCATATTACAGGTAATAAGATTAACCGGTTTACCCATATTCATCAAAATGTCACGGATCTTGTAAAAAAGAGCAAGATGGGAAGACTCTTGGGCAGAAAGACAGGGTGCTGTTTTCAGCGATGTGTTGGCATGGATTCAATGAACGCGCTTAGCATTGTAACACACAATATCGATGAAAAAAAGGGCACTGAATATAAAAAACGATTTTTAAAATTTTTAGAATATGTGCAGGAAAATGACCTGACCTGTGACGGCGCCATGACAGACCCCAAAGGGGATAGAAGCCTGCCGCCTCACAAACAGACGGACCCGGATCTTTATGTGCATGTAATAGAAGAAAGAGAAGACGGTATTGTGGTCAGAGGTGCAAAGGCACACCAAACAGGAGCCACCAATTCGCATGAAATTATTGTGATGCCCACTGTAGCCATGAGAGAAGATGACGCCGATTACGCGGTATCATTCGCGATCCCCAGTGATACGCAAGGTATATATTACATTATCGGACGTCAGTCCTGTGATACCCGAAAACTTGAAGGCGGAAACATGGACCAGGGAAATCTGTATTATGGCGGGCAGGAAGCGCTGGTTATTTTTGATGATGTGTTTGTGCCATGGGACAGAGTGTTCATGTATAAGGAGTATGAATTTGCAGGCCAGCTTGTGGAGAGCTTTGCCGCGTATCACAGGCAAAGTTATGCGTGCAAAGTTGGGGTAGGGGATGTAATCATCGGTGCTTCCCAGACCATTGCGGAATATAATGGGGCTGAAAAAGCCTCTCACGTAAAAGATAAAATCATTGAAATGAACCATCTCAATGAAACGTTATACAGCGGATGTATTTCCTGTGCTTCTGAAGGGCATAAAACCCCATCTGGCACCTACCTGGTAAACATATTGCTTGCCAATGTTCATAAACAAAATGTCACTCGATTTCCATACGAACTAGCGAGGATTGCACAGGATATTGCTGGCGGACTGATGGTAACGCTTCCTTCTGAAAAAGACCTTGAATCTCCTGAGACAGGTAAATGGATTGAAAAATATTATCAAACCAAACCGGATGTGAATACACGGGATCGGATGCGAATCTTGAGACTGATTGAAAATCTAACGCTTGGCACGGCCGCTGTGGGATATTTGACAGAATCCATGCATGGTGCCGGCTCCCCGCAGGCTCAACGCATCATGATTGCTCGAAATGTGAATATGGATGAAAAAAAGAAGGCGGCTAAAGCGTTATGCGGAATTATAAAGTGATGACTTCGTAAAAAATCCAATTTCTATGTTGTGCTGCATCCCTCGTCATTGCAGCGTACTCAATGTACGCCTCATTCCTCGGTATTTGCGACGCCTTGAAATTGAACATTTTACTTTGTCATAATTATTTATCTTTTTTTATAAAACAAAATATTTGTATGAACGATAAATTAAAAATAGGACTAAAATACTGCGGCGGTTGTAATCCAACCTATGACAGGGGCCTCATGGCTGAAAAGATAACGCGGGAATTAGATGGTAAGGCGAATTTCGTTACCATTATTGAAGATGATGTGGATATGGTGCTTTCCATCCAGGGATGCGATGTTTCATGTGCTGATCTGAAGCCTCTTAAAGATTTTAATGTGAGAATCGTAAACAGTATTGATGACGCTGAGGCGTTTATTAATGAGATTCAAAAAACAGCGAATAGTGACAAGTAAATTTAAGAGTAAATAGTGACGAGTGAATAGTAAATAGTTAAAAAAGATGAATTTGAGGAGCTAATTAACTATTTGCTGTTTACTCGTTACTTGTGACTATATTAAAAATGCAGATCGTAACAACTCATAAAAACACAGATTTTGATGCGTTTGCATCATTGATCGCGGCAACATTGCTTTATCCAGAAGCCATCCCGGTGATTCCTAAAATCATTAATCCCAATGTAAAAGCCTTTATATCCATGCACAAAGACCTGTACGAACTAAAGCTGGCCAAAGAGATCGATCAGGCTAAAGTGACCCGAATGATAGTAGTGGATACCAACTCATGGTCACGGCTGGAACGGATGAAAGATCTAGCCAATAAGGATGATCTTGAGATCCATGTGTGGGATCATCATGAAGGCTCTGGTGATCTTAATCCGGTTTGGAAATGTCAGGAAAAGATGGGATCAGCCGTTACTTTGATGATCAGGGAAATAAAAAAAAGAAATATTCAGCTTACCCCCATGCAGGCGACCCTTTTTCTCGCTGGAATCTATGAAGATACTGGGAATTTGACATTTCCGTCATCAACCGCTGAAGACGCATATGCTGTCGCTTATCTTCTAGAAAATAAAGCGGATCTATCCATAATCAACACCTTTCTCAGCCCGGCTTATGGCGAAAAGCAGAAAAACATTTTGTTTAAGATGCTTAAAAACGCAAAACGAACAAAGATTAAGGGGCATACTGTCAGCATAAATAAACTCGAAGTTGATGGCCATGTAAACAATCTCGCACTGGTTGTAAAGATGTACACTGATATTTTAAATGTGGAAGCCGCTTTTGGCATATTCGAAAAAAATGGAGAAGGCGGTTGTATGATCATCGGCAGAAGTAAAACCCAGGGTCTGGATATCGGTGAAATTATGAGGAAATTTGGCGGCGGCGGTCATCCAGGCGCAGGATCAGCCATGTTAAAATCAGGGGATATTGATGAAATTGAAAAAAGAATAAATGATGTGATTCTTGGCAATCAAAAAGCTGGAGTGCAGATTAGTGACATTATGTCATTCCCAGTATTTACGGTTCAATCTGATACAACCATGCAGGATGTGGCCATGGTTCTTCGAGATAAAGGATGCACCGGATTTCCTGTGGTTGAAGGAACTAAACTGGTGGGCATAATATCCAGACGAGACTTCAGAAAGGCCAGAAAAGAATCTCAATTAAAAGCGCCGGTAAAGGCATTTATGAGTACCAATATCCAGACCATCACTCCCGGAAAAAGTCCTGTTGAAGCGGCAAGAATAATGGTAAAGCATGATATTGGAAGGCTTCCTGTAGTAGATGATGACGGAAAGATGATCGGCATTGTTACGCGTACAGATTCCATGCACTATTTTTACGATTTAATGCCGGAGTGATGGTTATTGTTGCGAGTAAATAAGAAGATAACTTTTTTGGATATAACCTGCTAAATTGATAACCCGATAAGGATTCAGGGGTCGAGGATTCGAGGGTTCAACTGAAAGGATGCAGGAAACATATGGGCCGACCCAGGTTATCCACGACTATATCGAGATGGCCCCACAGGGGCATGGGTTAAAATTGATCCGGTGCTGAATGTTATTTCTGCCCAAGAGTATATTGACAATTATAAAATTCAGAGGATTTTCTTGATGGTTTTATTCGGTATTGCCTGCCATGGGAATACTCATCGACACGAACGGTGTTTTGCCTGTTATTCTAAGGATAAGGAAGCATTAGAAAAAAAGAAAAAGTGACTATTGCCAATGAGCGGTTGATAATACTCTGCAATGAATTTGGCAATGCGTCGATAAAATGTGAAAAAAAGTTATTTTAATCTAACCATGGAACAAGGTAGAAAAAATGGAACAAATATATATCAATAATCCCCCCAGCCGGATAGCAGACCTCGTGGGCCTGAAGAAAAAAGGATCGGCTGTGACATGTGAAACGCGCTTTGATATTATGCCGGTTGATTTTGCGTATCGTGACAACCCGTTTCAGGCGTTCATATTTCTTTGCCGTTATAAAGGAACCATCGACGCAGAAGATTATGAATTCAGAAAGTGTTATGCTCGCGGTTGCCCGGACAACCTGTGTCCGCATGTCTCCCAGGCGGTAATGGTTGCCAACCGTTACCTCCAGAAAGATTACCGAAGGCTGGAACAGGGCGGGATCAAAATTAAAAGGCACCTTTTCGATCTGGACGATATGACTGTTAAATTCGATGGATACCAGAAAGAACATGATGCAACGCTGGTTATCCACGATTATATCAATATTGCCAGAGAGGGCAATGAGGTGGCTGTAACAGTGACGCTGGAATACGTTCCCGGCGTAGAGCACTTTGTCGGTTATGATAATGAAATGACATTTATGATGGTAGGCTTCAACATCACCTGTCTGGGGAAGACCCATCGGTACGAGCGCTGTCTGGCCTGTTACCAGACGGAAAGGGAAAAGGAGGAAAAAGAGTATCGAATCAACATTGCCAATGAACGCTTGAAAATTCTATACGAGGAATTCGACCAGGCGTCGATAAAATATGAAAAGAAACTTTTTTAACCGCAACATGTAAAAGGAGCATCAAATGGAATTGACAGACATTCAGCCTATGGAAAAATGGATCGAACTTGAAAAAAAGATTGCAGAAAAATTCAAAATACAGTCGGTAACCTTTAATATAGAGGGCGCCAGAATAACCGATTTTGTGAAATGGTCGAACCGGATCTGCCCTGTCATCAAAGGTACTGAAAAAGGGGGCCCCTTCATCTGTGCCGTGGCGCATATGAACATGGCATCACAGGCGCAGAAAACCCGCCAAGCGGTTATTGAAGAGTGCGATGCCGGGATATTAAAAATCGTTGTCCCTATTTTTGTAAAAGACGAATTTGTCGGGACGGCGGGTGGATGCGGCCGACTGCCGACAGGCGGAAAAGTCGACACCTTTATGATCAATAAAACCATCGGTATCGATGAAACAGAGATTGAAGACCTGGTGGATGACATGGGGTCAATGACATCCGAGGAAGCTCAAGAATGTGCCGATTTCGTTGAAAAAGAAATAAAGCATATTGTTGGAGCATTTGAAGCGGGACAGAAATAGAAAATTATTACCAAACCGGATAAACCGGAAAAAAAGGAGATATTTTATCACGAAAGTACGAAATCACGAAAAAGATCATGAAAGCTTTCGTGTTTTAAGTTTTATCCTTTACGGATACTTCGTGCGTGTTTTCGTGATTGATTTTAATTTTTCATTAAAAACACAGAAATTACAATTAAGGTACTAAAAAAGGTTCACATATAATGGCGAATAAGGTTCTTGTTATCGGTGGTGGTGTTGCCGGACTTACTGCGGCATCTGAACTGGCTGATTTGGATATTGATGTCGAAATTGTGGAGCAATCAGACTTTCCCGGCGGCCATGCCAT
>JAFDFT010000150.1 GCA_019309685.1 Deltaproteobacteria bacterium | reverse complement strand
TATTGTTTTCCCTCCATGTACAAATATTCCATTTCCTGTTTGTCAAGATTCGCTTCATTCATTTTTTCACTTGACCTGAACGTTTTATCAAACTGAACGCCCGTAATCATGTTCTTTAATTTACATTTATAAAGGGCTTGTCCTTTACCAGGTTTTACAAAATCAAACTGAGTAATGACATAGGGCTCGCCGTCAATCTCAATTTTCAACCCTTTTCTCAGATCTCCACTTTCATACATATATTAACTCCCTTAATTTTTTATATATTTCTATTTTTATGATAGCTTTGCTGGATGAGGCATAAATAGTTTTTGAATTCATTTAAAATTTATTTGACTTTTTGTGCGCTGTCTAACATATTCAGCCTGTTTTCGCAAATTCTTTAGCCTTTTCTATAGGTAAATATTTCATATGATTATTATTATTGATTTCGGTTCGCAATACAATCAGCTCATAGCCCGTCGTGTTCGAGAATCACACGTATACTGTCAGATCGAACCGCCAAATGTGGATATGAATACAATCGCAGATCTCAACCCTGAGGGCATTATCCTTTCTGGCGGACCATCCAGCATTTATGAAAAAAACAGCCCAAAGATTGACAAAAAGATTTTCAATCTCGGCATTCCGGTTCTGGGCATTTGTTATGGCATGCATTTTATGGCAGACGCTTTGGGCGGTACCGTAAAAAGAGCCGGAAAACGTGAATACGGATTTGCGAAATTAAATATTTCCGATCCTACAAATCTGTTCAAAGGAATCGAAGGGTATACAAATTGCTGGATGAGTCATGGAGACTCAATTAAAAAACTCCCTAATGGATTTAAATCAACAGCTTCCACGGAAAATACAAAGATAGCGGCTTTTGCGAATAAGAAGAAACATTTATTTGGTCTGCAATTTCACCCTGAGGTCGATCATACACCCCGCGGCAGTAAAATGCTGCGAAACTTTCTTTTTAATATATGCGGCTGCAAACGATCCTGGACCATGAAATCGTTCGCAGATGAAGCGATTGCGGATATCAAGAACACAGTAAACAACAATAAAATAATACTTGGGCTCAGTGGCGGAGTAGACTCTTCGGTTACGGCCGTGCTCATCAACAAAGCGGTGGAGAAAAATCTTACCTGCATATTCATTGACAATGGGCTTCTCCGTTTAAATGAAGCGGAAAAGCTGAAGAAAACGTTTCAAAAACATCTGAAATTAAATATCCGTTTCATAAACGCCACTAACAGGTTTTTAAAAGCGCTTAAAGGCGTGACTGATCCTGAAAAAAAACGTAAAATCATCGGCCGCGTTTTTATGGAAGTTTTTGAAGCAGAGGCCAATAAAATAAAGAACGTTGAATTTCTAGCGCAAGGAACCCTGTATCCGGATATCATTGAGTCTGTCTCCGCGTTCGGCGGCCCTACGTCGATCATCAAATCACATCATAATGTTGGTGGCCTTCCGAAAAAGATGCGTCTAAAACTCGTTGAGCCATTAAAATATCTATTCAAGGATGAAGTAAGAGCTTTAGGCAAAGCGTTGGAAATGGATGAGGAATTAATATGGCGGCAGCCATTTCCTGGTCCGGGTCTTGCTATACGCATTATTGGCGAAGTAACACGCAAACGTCTTACCATACTTCGTGATGTGGACAACCTTTTGCTTGCGGAAATTAGAAATCAGGGGTATTATAAAAAACTATGGCAGTCATTCGCGGTGTTGCTGCCCATAAAAAGCGTCGGTGTCATGGGAGACATGCGCACCTATGAAAATATTGTTGCGATTCGAGCGGTAACAAGCAAAGACGCCATGACCGCAGACTGGGCAAAATTACCCCATTCATTTCTCGGCAAAATTTCAAACCGAATCATCAATGAGGTCAATGGTGTCAACAGGGTTGTATACGATATTAGTTCAAAACCACCAAGTACAATCGAATGGGAATAAGAAAAATGGCAGATACCAAAACCACAACTTTTAAAATGAGTAAAGAGGAAAAATCACCTGATTCTCTTTATGGAGAAGAGGTGCTTGCACTGCGGATTGAAAAAGTGAACCAGAAAGTCACACTGTTTTCAATCCTTGTCCCCTGCATTGTTGGGGTTATCATTTTGATTGCCTATCTTGACCTGAGGAGCAGAGTTGCCGAGGTGAATACCTCAAAGCAAAGTGATGTTCAAACCATTACAGAGGATCTTGAAAAAAGACTTGATTCTATTAAAAAAGAATATGCGGATCTTGAATCCTCGCTTGATAAAAAAATCTCTTATATTGATAAAAACACCTACCTGATCAAAGAAACTTTAGCGAAATCAGATAAAACATTAAAAAATTTAAAATCGTCAAAAGTGGATAAAAAAGAACAGGACGCGCTCATCGCTCAATTAGATAATAAAATTGTACCAATCCAAAAAGGCATGAATGAGATTTCAGCCAAAATAGAAACATTGGAACAGGTATTAAACGTGAAAATGGGGATCCTCTCCAAGTCTGTTGATAAATCGAATACAGATATTGCTAATTTATCTACGAATAAAATGGACAAGGACTCTCTGGATATTAAACTTTTGAATGATAAAAAACATTACCAGCATCTGATCAACCAGATGCAAAAGGATTTGCAAAGCAAAATCATTTCATTGCAAAATAAAATCAATGCTCTGGAAAATACGTCCAGTCCAAAAACAGACATTAAAACGCCCGCACCGAAAGACATTAGTGAAAATACTATTGATGAAGAACAGCAATAATATTCATTTCAATCACTTGTTTCTCCATTAGCAACCAATGAAATGCTTTTTTGCAAAAAAACGATTACTTTCTTTTTACAAACAATATAACCTCAATTTAGCGAAAGTTGAGGGTGTTCCAGTTTCCCCGGCGACGGGATCTACACTTCCCTCCGACAAAGCAACAAGGGTGAAACCGTAATAATCTATTGCGAATCCTTGATAACGCAGAAGATGGGGTGTCATCGGCTTTCCCGGAGGATAAATAAGAGGTATAAACCTTTAAACATACTAAGTAGTCTGAATATTTACCCATGGACAAAGACACATTAAAACAGCTTTTGGATTCAGTCGCCTCAGGTGAATTAACTGTTGATGATGCTGCTTCAAAGCTTTCCAATTTATCATTTGAAGATATCGAATACGCTCATATTGATCATCACCGTTCTTTGCGAAAGGGTTTTCCTGAAGTCATTTTCGGACAAGGAAAAACCGCAGAGCAGATTTCCGGCATCATGGAAAAGATGTCACCCCATGAAAACATTATCATGGTCACCCGAATAGATGAACAAAAAGCAAAACATGTTATTTCTCTTTTTCCAGATGCTGTTTTTCATAATCGGGCGAATATAATAATTTTACAAAACAAACCGATACAAAAACAGGGAAAAGGCAAAATACTTGTTTTATCTGCCGGCACATCTGATATCCCTGTGGCTGAAGAAGCATTTTTCACAGCTGAGGCCATGGGAAATGAGGTGGAATCTGTTTTTGATGTAGGTGTTGCGGGTATTCACAGGCTATTTCATCACAAGGACTTAATCGATCAAGCATCTGTCTTGATAGTCGTGGCTGGAATGGAAGGTGCGCTTCCCAGTGTTGTGGCAGGTATGGTCAGAAGACCTGTCATCGCTGTTCCCACGAGTATCGGATACGGTGTAAGTCTTGGCGGCCTGACCGCTCTTTTTGCGATGTTAAACAGCTGCAGCTCAAATGTTGCTGTGGTAAATATTGATAACGGCTTCGGTGCGGGCTACATGGCGTCTATGATAAATCGGTTATAGAAACGTTTTGAGTTATGTTTCTGATCCTTCCATATTTCTAAACTTTTGAAACATCTATTCCATTAAATATGATTTCGCAAAGGTCTTCTGTAAGCAGATCAGGTGAAATCTCTCTGTTAAACACGATACCTGTCAGGCAAACGTGTTCAATACTTCCCAATATACATTGACGCAGGAATTTTGGCGGAATATCACCCCGGATCTCCCCCTCACTTATTCCCTCTTCAAGTATTTCAAGCACAACATCGCTGTATATCCTAACCAGTTCGTAGGTTTCGCTTTTGTAATAGTCAGGATAATTTCTCACTTCGAGTAAAAGAATCTTCGCAAACACTCTGTTGTTTGCATACACATGGATATGAGTCCATATGAGTTTTCTAAGTTGGTTAAGCGATCCTTTTATACCCTTGAGTGCCATACGTAATTGTTGGTGAAATTGGAGCAAATACTCACTAAGAACATGATGCAGGAGACCGCGTTTATCTTTATAATATTTATAAATCAATGCGTCTGTAACACCCGCGTGTTTAGCTATTTCAGCAGCAGAAATTGCGCTGAACTCTTTTTCTTCAAGCAACGCCACCAGAGATTGTGCGAGCCTTATCCGACCGGGCGGAACTTCCTCATCTTTCGTCAACCTTTTCTGTAAGTATTTTGAGTCATTTAATACTGTCATATGAATTGTCCGCTAAAATAGTTGTAGTAATACGTTTCCAACCATAAATGGCCATTTTGCACAATCTCTGCGTCAATCCTCGAAATTGCTTGTGCGACGTACAGCTGAGTACGTCTCCGCGCAATTCCTTATTTTCCTTGACCTTGCGGAAAATATCTCATCTCTGGATTGGAAACACCTTTATTTGCCCAATTCAATTTATTCTATTCATGGATGAGCACTCATTATAAGCACATCTTCTTATAAACCTTCCAATTTCATAATAACTTCTCTCATAATTTCGTCAGTACCACCGCCGATGGACAGACCACGCGCGTCTCTGAAATATCTTGAGATAAGCATCTCATTCATATATCCCATGCCGCCGTGCATTTGCAGACATCCATCCGCGATTTTACTAAGCATTTGTCCGGCAAAAAGCTTTCCCATGGATATTTCTTTTGTGACATCCAATCCTTGCATTTTCAGACGAACAATATGGTAAATAAGCTGTTTTAAACATTCTATTTCTGTTAACCAATCCGCTATTCTATGCCTTAACACCTGTCTTGATATGAGGGGTTTTCCAAAAACAATTCTTTCCTTTATATAATCAACTGTCATATCAATGATATCACTTGCAGCAGTACAGACAAATGGAAGAAGAGAAAATCTTTCATGCTGGAACTGCTTCATTTGGTAAATGAACCCCTCCCCTTCCTTTCCGATGAGATTTTTCTCAGGAACGCGAACGTTATCAAAAAAAAGTTCAGCCGTATCACTGATCCACACACCGATCTTTTCAAGCTTTCTGCTTACCTGTACGCCCGGCAAATCTGTTGGAACAACAAAGAGACTAAACGAATGAGATCCCGGCTCATCGCTTGTCCTCGTTAGAAGTGTGAGAAAATCAGCTTGAGTTCCATTGGTGATAAACATCTTTGAGCCATTGATCACATATGAATCTCCATCCTTTTGAGCCGTTGTCTGCAACGCAGCTACATCTGACCCTGCTCCCGGTTCGGTTACGGCAATAGCACCCACCATGTCTCCTGAAATCGCAGGCTTTAAAAAGGTTTCTTTTAAATATTCGCTGCCGAATTCATCTATTGCAGGTGTAGCCATGTTTGTCTGAACAGTAATGGCCACAGACAAACCAAGTGCTTTTATATGCCCAAGCTCCTCAAGGAATACAGTTTCGTACCAGTAATCAAGCCCCTGTCCTCCATATTTTGGATCATACCGAATCCCTAGAAATCCCAGATCTCCCATTTTCTTGAATATCTGTTTTAATGGTGCAATTCCTTTTTCTTCCCATTCATCCACGTTGGGATTAATCTCTTTTTTTATAAAATCGCTGACAGCTTTTCTCACCATTTCATGGTCATTTGTGAAATAAAGCTGATCTTTCGTTTGAATCGCTGTTTCCATCTGGCTTCCCTTTTGGTATTTTAAATAGAACAATGAATGATATGGTTAGTAAACATTACCCATTTATTTTTGTCAAGACCATTCTCCTTCAATATTTTAGGCATTAAGATTTATGTCCTCTTAAACATCTTAACTTATAGTATATTTAGTTTTATCTTTCTCTATCTACAGGTATTTTTCGTACGTATTGCGAATAACCTATTGCAGAGAAAAAGTCTTGACAGTCATGAGTCAGGTTAGTAATACTTACCTAATTATTCACCTCAAATATTTACCAAATAAAAGATTTTCAAAAACTTTAAATTTGTATCCTTACTTCATTAGGGTTATACAACCTAACATAATAAATTAATCTAAAGTCGGGGGT
>JAFDFT010000149.1 GCA_019309685.1 Deltaproteobacteria bacterium | reverse complement strand
AGCACAATTGATATGGCCATTTCCGGAAGTTTCATCAGCGACCGTCTTGCCTATGCCTTTGCCGCTGGTTACTGGTCTGCGCTTTACTGTCTTATCCCGTCTCTACCTGAGCGAACCATCACAGCTCTGTGCGTAACAGAAAAAGGTGGAAACCATCCAAAAGCCATACAAACTGAACTTGTACCTGCAAGTGGAAAAGATGAACCAGTCTGGCTCTTAAACGGAAGTAAAAAGTTCGTCACATGCGCCAATGAAGCCGATATGCTTCTTATTGCTGCATCTACCGGTATTTCTCCAAAAGGACAAAACGAACTTCGTCTTGTTCGTGTTGATAATCATACGCCCGGCCTTCTGATAAAACCAATACAAGATCTTCCGTTTATCCCGGAAATTAGTCATGGAGAGTTGGAAATTTACAATATCCAGATTGCTGAATCACAAATTTTGCCTGGTGACGGGTATACAAACTATATTAAACCATTTCGAACGCTTGAAGATCTCCATGTCACATCATCTGTTTTAGGATATTTGTTTCGAACTGCTTGCCTGTTCAACTGGCCGCAAAGTGTAAAAGAACAGATACTTGCTTTCCTACCTGGTATCAAAACTATCTCTCTCTCTAACCCTCTTCAAAGCACTGTGCATATTGTTTTTGGCGGAATATCAAGCCTGTTCAGTTCTTTTATTAAATCAATCGAACCGCATTGGAGGTTAACGGATGATAAAACCCGTTCCCAATGGGAACGGGATAAGGCTTTATTAAATATTTCAGGAAAAGCTCAGTCACAAAGACTTTCCAGCGCTTGGGCGCAATATGAATCTTAAAATTTGGAGGAAATAATACCAATGTTTGAAGACTTGAAAGGAAAAACCGCACTTATTATTGGTGCAGGAAAAAAAGATGGAATCGGTTATGCTATTTCAGAAAAACTGGCTTCTTGCGGCACGAATATTATCATTGCTGATCTGGGTCAACTTGCAGCTGAAAAAACAGACGTCGCTACAGGCACAACACAGGAAATGGAAGATATCGCCAATGGGCTGGCCAGTGAATTTGGTGTTCAAACTTTGGCTGTTGATGTGGATGTTACGAATACGGATTCTATTGCACGGATGGTTGAGAAAATAAAAAAGCAATTTAAAACCGTCGATATATTATGCAACAATGCGGGTGCTTCTTTTGGTGTTCCCAGTGCTACCCATGAATATGACGAAGGCGCGTGGCTCAAAACCGTTGACCTTAATCTCCATGGTGTTTTCAGAGTAACCAAGGCTGTTGTTCCCATGATGATTGAAAAAGGAGGGAGCATCATCAATACGTCTTCTAAGGCAGGCAAGGCACCGCCTCTGTTTAACGGCGCATACGCTGTATCCAAAGCTGGCGTAAGCATGCTGACCAAGGTGCTGGCAACAGAGCTTGCAGGATCAAAAATCCGCGCCAATGCAATTTGTCCGGGCGTTATTCAAAGTGGTCTTACAGACTGGCGGTTTGATTTAGAAGCGCAGTTTTTCGGCACCACATCTGAAGAGCGCATACAGGAAATGTGTAAAACCATTCCGCTGGGCAGACTTGGCACTCAAGCTGATGTGGGGAGTCTTGTGACATTTCTCGCCTCCGATGAGTCGTCTTATATTACAGGTCAGGCGATCAATATTACTGGGGGGCAGTTGATGGAGTTATAAATTAAGACCTCTGAAAAACGCCACTTTTTGTCCAATTTCTGCGTCCCCGATAATCGGGATCTTTGGACAGGCTCAAATTTTAACCCTCCACCGAACTTTGGCGGATTAATCCTCGAAATACTCAATGTATGGATGCCTGCCCCGTAAGTCTGGAAGATCGTACGGGGTGGTTAAAATTATCGCCTTTCTTGAACTTGAACAAAATTCAGACTTTTTCAGAGGTCTCAAGTTCTAATAAAATAATCTATTTGCCAAACTCCTTAAAAACCAGCTTTCCTCCAATATTCCCTGCAATCGTAGTAGGGATAAGAAGAATCAGCGCTGTCAACGCGTAAGTGTATCTTATTATATTCGGCGCATCGGAATCCATCGGGTAAATCACACACCAAACTAACAGCACAATCGTTAAGATTGCAACAGCGATTGCTGAAATGATCTTTTGTTTGAATATCTTTGTCAGTTTACCGCCATACTTAATCTTCCATTCCACAATCCCGGTGAAAAGCACAACAGGAAGGGTTAATACAATTGCTGCCAGATTGATAAATGAAACTTTATAGAAAATATCCAAATCAAAGACTGTAGCCAGAACAATAAAGATAACCGTAAAAGGCAGCATTCCATTAGGCACATGGATCGAAATAGGATGTAAATGATGCTTGACCATTAAATCAAGAAGAAGCTTTACTACCCCTTGTTGATTTTGTTCTTTATCTGTTGTATTCATGTTTCCCTCTATTAATTCGTCTGTCTATTTGTTTTAAATTTAAAGATGATTTCACTGACTCCTGCGGACTGATACAGAAATTGTACAAAAAGGAGCGTTTATCCTTTGAGGAGCAGCCCGCCATCTACAATATACGTCCTCCCAGTAATATAGCTCGAAGCCTGAGAAGCAAGAAATATCATAACGTCCGCTATTTCTTTTGGCTCACCGATTCGTCCAAGGGGAATTTCGCTGGCACTTTCAGCCTTAACCGATTCCTTTTCTTCTTCAGAAAGATGGGCCCATGTCGCGTTGAGAAGCTTTGTTTCAATATACCCAGGAGCAATGGCATTTACCCTGATGTTGTGCGGAGCCCATTCCAGGGCCATGGACTTGGTTGCCATAATAAGTGCGGCTTTAGATATGGAGTAAACGAACGTCATTGGATTAGTCACATAACCATTTACTGAAGCGACACTAATAATGTTTCCGGAACCATTATTTTTCATGACTCTTGCAGCTGCCTGACTAAGAAAAAAGACCCCTTTTAAATTGAGGTTCATGACAGCGTCCCACGCCTTTTCCTCAATATCCATTGCCATAGCGCCTATAGTCGTGCCCGCGTTATTTACCAGAATATCTATACGGCCAAATTCCTTCACCACAGTATCAACCAGATTCTGGATCTGATCCAAACGGGCAGCGTGTGTTTCTATAGCCATTGCTTTGCGTCCCAGTTTTTCTACCTCTCCAGCGACTCTTTCCAGTTCAGGCAGTTTGCGACTCGATACAACAATATCCGCGCCAGCCTTTGCCATTTGGATGGCTGTAGCTTCGCCAATGCCCCTGCTTCCGCCTGTTATTAATGCTACTTTTCCTTCCAAAGAAAATTGAGATAAATCCATTTTTTTCTCCTTTTTCAATTCCTATATTATGTAAATGTTCAGGGTCCCGTAAAAAATAAAATTATGATGTCAAAGATAAAAGTTCAAGTTTCCCGCTTATAGCGGGATTTCCGCTTCGCTCCAACAAACGACGCAAATCCCGAGAAATGAGGCGTATTATTGCACGCTGCAGTGACGAGTGATGCAGCGCAACACCGAAATTAGTCTTTTTGCGAAGCCATCAATGTTAAATTTACCATTCACCTTGATCAAGCATGGACTTCCATGGCTCTTGAGGCTTCAGAGCATTACCTTCCTGCAAAAGTTCGATTGAAACGTTATCCGGAGAACGTATAAAGGCCATTCTGCCGTCCCTGGGAGGCATAAGAATTGTAACTCCCTGTTCCTGAAGCTTCTGGCAGAATTCATAGATGTTTTCCACGCTAAATGCCAGGTGCCCGAAATTTCTGCCCACAGAATAAGGTTCTTCCTGGTCCCAGTTATAGGTCAGCTCTACTGCGGGTTCCCCTTTTTCGGTTGCCAAAAACACCAGTGTGAACCTCCCCTCTTCAAATTCCATACGTCTAATTTTAACCAAACCCAGTTTATTTACATAAAAATCAAGGGCAATATCCAAATCCAACACACGGACCATTGTGTGTAAAAATTTCATAGTTTTCCTTTCTTTAATAAATTTATCCAATAAGATGCAAGCAGCATTTCCTTGAACATTTCCTGGATGCCGGATCAAAGCCTGTCCCGAACTACGATCCGGGATGACCTTCTATTTACAGTTTCAATCTTGAACGCTAACACTGTCATCTTGAAATTGATAAAAGTTCGTGGCAATTAATTCACAAATACTTTTAAAAATCAATAAAACTATGTTTTTTCAAAGAATTATGAACAGTTTTAAATTTACCTGTATGACTAAAATCAATCATTTGCAATAGTATTTTTTAAGATGTTTTAATATTGTTTAATATTGCAATATTAAATAGAGTCTGTTTTAAATATTAATTGGATATCGCATTTTTTTCATCATATTCACTCAAAATCACCAATTAAACTATTGGAATCATAATGGAGTTTTCAATCCACAAATGAGCAATTTTGCGTAAGGTCAAGGAAACCAAGGAATTGCGCGGAGACGTACTCAGTTGTACGTCGCACAAGCAATTCCAATGGTTGACGCAGAGATTGCGAAAAAGGGCCATTTGTAGGTTGGAAACCAAATAGGAGGTAAATTATGTCAACAATCACCGGCGGTCAACTCACAGCGGAGGCACTCATTGAAAAAGGAATCGATTATATCTTCACCTTAAGCGGCGGCCACATAACGCCCATTTATCAATATCTTGAAAACTCTCCAATTACACTATTTGACACCAGGCATGAACAGGCAGCGGTGTTTATGGCTGAAGCATATGGCAGGATGACCCGAAAGCCGGGAATAGCAATGGTCACAGCAGGTCCTGGATTTACGAATGCTCTTTCAGCAGTTGCCAATGCAAACCTGGCAAATTCGCCGTTGGTGCTTATCTCCGGTTCCGTTGGCATCGAGTCCATTGAAAAACTTGATTTGCAGGATATGCGACAATGCCCTGTGATTGAACCCATGGTAAAAAAAGCCCTGGTATGCCACAAAACAGAACGTATTCCTGAATTTATCGACTTTGCCTATCGAACCGCAATCAGCGGCAGACCAGGCCCTGTTTATTTGGAGCTTCCTGTAGATATCCTCAATGCGGAAACCAGTGTAGAAGGAGTGAAAAAAACCCATACATCCATCAACTCATGTACTTCTGACATTGATAACGCGGCAAATATTGTAGAGATGATAGAAAACGCAAACAATCCGGTTGTTATCGCCGGATCCGGCGCCTGGTATTCTGGTGCTGACGAAGAACTGACCAGTTTTGTAGAAAAAACAGGTATGCCGGCTTTTACTTCATCCCTTGGCCGCGGAACCATCCCGGATACACATCCTTTATGCTTTGAGTCATCTCTTGCCATCAGACCGGGCGCGGCATTTGCGGCTCTTGCAGGTTCTGATCTGGTTATATTTCTTGGTTCACGAATGGGTCTTTTTTATTTGTTTGGCGATCTGTTCACACCCGAAACAAAAATTGTTCAAGTGGACATAGAGCCCGAAGAAATCGGCAGAAATCGATCCATTGATCTGGCCATTATCAGTGATGTTAAAGGTCTACTGAAAGAATGCAACCGTGTAATTGATAAAAAGAAAATTAGCGATAAACTTACGAAGAAATTTACTGACTGGGTGTCTTCTCTCCAAAAAGCAGAAGAAGATTCCAAAGCGGAAGCAAGAGTAAACTGGGAAAGTGACGCCATACCCATTCACCCCATGCGCCTTGCCCATGAAATAAACAGCTTCCTGAGTAATGAAGATGATATCGTCATTGCAGACGGCGGCGATACACAGGTATGGATGGGCATGACACGAACCATTCGCAAACCCGGTCATTATATGGATTCAGGTCTTTACGGATGTTTAGGCGTTGGCCTTCCCTATGCAAATGCCGCCAAACTGCTCAACCCGGACAAACGTGTTTGCCTGATTACCGGAGACGGTTCCATTGGATTTAATTTTATGGAGTTTAACACTGCCATTCGAAAGGGGCTTCCAATAGTCGTGGTCATCAGCAATGATCTCGGTTGGGGAATGATTCGACACAGCCAGGAACTGCGAATGGGTCATGCTATTGAAGAAGGCACATTACTTGGCGTCGTTGAATACCAAAAGCTTGTTGAAGGTCTTGGCGGCGTAGGATATTTCGTTGATAAAATCGAAGATATTCGTCCGACTCTTGAAAAAGCGTTTGCTTCCGGAAAAACAGCGTGTATCAACATTATGACTGATCCAACTACGGTAAGTCCGGGAAGTGTGGCACTTGCGAATTTAGGAGCATATCAGGCAGATATGTAAAAATATAAATGTTTGCGGTTC
>JAFDFT010000620.1 GCA_019309685.1 Deltaproteobacteria bacterium | reverse complement strand
TTTCCCCTTATCAAATCCCTTTGGTTGTTGTCACAAACGGCGAAGATGCGGATATCCTTGATGGAAGAAGTGGGAACGTGGTTGGGTCCGGTTTTGAAGCCATACCTACAAGAAGTGGGTTAAGCCAAAAAACAGCCCAAAACCAATTTGACATAATAACCCAAAAAAGGGCTGATCAGGAATCAAGGATTATGTACGCGTTTGAGGTTGATGGGAGCTGTCCCTGTGATGATACAATATGCAAAATATCCGATAATGAAATAAATAGGACAGACTCGTAAAAAGCTATAAATATGTTGGCAAAGTAAAACAAGTTCAAGGCGCGCAAATCCTGTGTAATGAGGCGTAATATTACGTCGAATGAACTCAGGATGCAGCGCAACACAGTCCGCCTCAGGCGGATTATGAAGCCATCAAATAACTTAAGACAAGAAAATGGACTTCAAATACTTTATGAAAAAAGCGTTGGACCTGGCAAAAACAGCTATGGACGCCGGTGAATTCCCGGTCGGATGTGTGATTGTTAATGAAAACAAAATAATCGCCAGCGGCCTTCGAGCCGGCACTGCTCATAAAAATTCAACAAATGAAATAGATCACGCCGAAATACTGGCATTGCGGCAGCTTTCTAGCATAAAAATGAATGGAGACCCCAGCAAAACGGTGTTATTCTGTACCATGGAACCCTGCTTGATGTGTTTTGGCGCTATCCTTTTATCAGGTATCCGCACAATCGTCTACGCCTATGAAGATGCCATGGGGGGAGGAACACATGTTGACCTTTCGGAGCTTTCCCCTTTTTATAAAGATATTCAAATTAAGGTTATACCTCATATATTACGAGAAGAGAGTTTAAATCTTTTTCAGACATATTTTTCAAATCCTGAAAACACTTACTGGAAGGGGAGCCTTCTGGAACAATACACATTGAACCAAAAATAAGAGGTGGCAACATGGCTAAAAAAGCGTTAATCGTAATCGACATGTTAAATGATTTCATCGATGAAAAAGGTGTGCTTTTTTGCGGAAACGATGCCAGAGACAAAATTCCATTTATCAAAGAGAGAATTCAATCTTACAAAGATACTGACGACCTGGTGATTTACATGACGGATTCCCATGATGAAGATGATAAAGAATTTGATAAATTCCAAAAGCACGCGGTCACCGGCACTTGGGGCAATGAAATAATCAGTGAGCTGAGCCCGGGCCAAAAGGATATGGTGATACCTAAAAAACGCTACAGCAGTTTTTACGGAACTGATTTGGAAAAGGTGCTCAAAGACTCAAATGTTGAGGAGGCGGAGGTGGTAGGTGTATACACCTCGATCTGTGTGATGGATACGGTTGGGGATCTGGTAAATAGGGACTATCCTGTTACGGTTCCTGTTAAAGGGGTGGCGGATTTTGATCAGGAAGCGCATGAGTTCGCGCTGAAAAGAATGAAGCAAATTTATGGAGCCAATGTCCAATGACAACGAAAAAGCGCATCGGCCCTCTATTCACGGATCTTTATGAACTGACCATGGCTGCAGCCTATTACAAACACAATCTTTTGTCAGACGCCACCTTCTCACTATTTGTCAGAGGCCACAAATCGAATAGGAATTATTTTGTCGCATCAGGGCTTGAAAATGCGCTCAAAGAACTGGAGTCCTTTCATTTCTCAGAAGCAGAAATCGCTTTTCTTAAAGATACAGGTCTATTTGCAAATAATTTTCTGGATTACCTAAAGCGTCTCGCCTTTACCGGACAGGTGATAGCCATGCCTGAAGGGACTATCTTCTTTGCCAACGAACCGGTCATGGAAATTACCGGACCGATTATTGAAGCCCAAATCATCGAAACATTTCTTTTAAACACTATTGGATTTCCCACCATGATCGCTTCTAAGGCAGCCAGATGTGTCCACGCTGCCAAAGGGTGTCCGCTTCTTGATTTTTCGCTTCGAAGGACCCATGGACAGGATGCAGGTCTTAATGCAGCTCGAAGCACTTATATAGCCGGGTTTGCTTCGACCAGCAATGTTCTGGCAGGAAAACTTTACGGTATCCCCATATCCGGAACTATGGCGCACTCCTTTATAAAA
>JAFDFT010000619.1 GCA_019309685.1 Deltaproteobacteria bacterium | reverse complement strand
TGCAATTCCCTGATTTTATTGATAGTAAAACTGGCCGGCATCTGTCCCCTTTCCGAAAGTTTTTTAAATTTTCATGTTTTGAAAAGACGACTGAGCGTTAAGCCAACGTATAAAAATCAGAAAATATTATAATGATATACATCCATAATATATTGTAATTATATGATATCTGCGTCTATTTATTCCTGTTTATCTCAATAAAGCCAAGTTTGATTATTTGCATAAATTGATCAATTGACTATGAAATGAATATCTTGTATATAGTTTATGTCATTAGATATTTATTCGTATTGATCAAAGTAATTGTCTAATTATTTCCCAGATTTTTTTAGATACTTCGTAATTATAATGGAGGATTAGATATAATGGACGAACCTCAAGACATAACTAATGATTTAAATCCATTATCAGAAAAGAGTACAGTTGATAACAAGGTGAGTAATCAAAAACAACCAGGATTTGATCTGGGTGTTGAAAAAGATGCTGGTTTTCATGGCGAAGATAAAAAAGCATCCCCAAACCCCTCCGGACGAAAGACAGGCAATAATATAGCTCAAATTAAAGGTCCCATTGGTTTGGATATTGGAACAGCTAATATTGTTGTTGCATATAATACAAGCAACGATATTAAAACCCACATGCAGTTGAACGCGTTTTTTATGATTCCATATTCAAACATCACAGGCAAAACCCTCTCAAATGACGGCGTTCTTTTTTTCCATAAAAATGATGATTTATATATACTGGGTGATTCGGCTGAAAATTTCGCGAATATGTTTGGCGGCAACACACGGCGCCCGATAGAAAAAGGAATATTAAATCCAAAGGAGAACGAGAGTATCAGTGTGATGAAAGCGATCATTAATAAGCTCATCACCAAACCTCAAAAAAAGAATGAAAGAATATGTTTTAGTGTGCCGGGCGATCCAATTGATGAACCGGCTTCAGTAGTATTTCATAAATCAATTATTAAAAGACACCTCTTAAATATGGGATATGTGGCAGAGTCAATTAATGAGGGGCTCGCTGTTGTTCTATCGGAATTATCAGGTAATAATTTTACGGGAATTGGTATCAGCATGGGCGCAGGGATGTGCAATATTTGTTTTTCCTATTTATCAGTTCCAGTTATAACCTATAGTGTCCAGAAGGGTGGTGATTATATTGATGCGATGGTGGGCAACTCTGTGAACGAACCGTCAACAAAAATAAAGGTGATAAAAGAAGAGGAGCTCGACCTTTCGGTTGAACCGAGAAATTTAATCGAAACGGGCCTTCATATATATTACGATGATCTTTTTTCAACATTAAGTCAAAGCTTACAAAAGGTTTTGGGTTCATCGGATAATGTGCCCAGGCTTTCCAAAGCAATACCTATTGTCCTTAGCGGCGGGACAGTGCTTCCGCGGGGAGTTAAGAAACAATTTATTAAAGCGCTTAAAAACATCCGATTGCCCGTTAAAATATCCGATATCATCATTGCCGAAAAACCGCTGAATGCCACCGCAAAAGGTGCTCTAGTAATGGCTGCTTCAGAAGAAGTCGATATGTAATGTCTCCTTCCGTTATCGTTTATTCCCCAAATGAAATCCGGGGGAAAATATTAATCAGCACATTAAAGTTGAGCGGTATTGAAGCTGATCAATTTGCGAATCATTTCGAAACCGAAGAAGCCTCACGACATTATTCCCCATCCATACTTATTTTAGATGTAGCCAACAACCTTCAAAATGAAATAATATTTTTAAAGAAAATCTTAAATAATTTTACAGAAATAAGCGTTGTCGCTTTAGCTAAAACGACAGATATCGCATCGCTAAAGGGAATGGCTCTGGACATTGAGCTATGTGTGGCTGATCCACTCGACCCTGAATCTGTTCTTTTTAAAGTAAGAGAGATATTGATTCTGCTGAGGCGGAAGAAGTTCAGTGTAAAGAATAGGCGGCTATATTTATTGGTGTGTTGCCACATTGCCAAAAATTGGAAACCTTGAGCATTACTCTCCTTATGAATCCTCTCGGCTGTATTCGTCTGACAATACTCTTCTTAGTGAATTTTATGTTGAAAGAAGGACGTTTGTCTCCCATAAAAGTATTCCTTTACATGTAAAGAATGCGTTGATTGCTGTAGAGGATTTGCGATTTTATAAGCATCATGGCATTGACTTTATGCGTATTGCCAGTGCACTGTTAACTAACATAAAAAGAGGTTCTATCATTCAGGGTGGAAGTACCATCACACAGCAACTGGCAAAAATGATTTTTCTGAAACCAGAAAAAACAATTACAAGAAAAATACAGGAAATAGTTATATCCTTTCATATCGAAAACAAGTATAAAAAAGAGGAGATCTTAGGGCTTTATTTCAATCAGGCATATTTTGGTGCAAGGGCATATGGTATTGAAGCGGCCGCCCAGGCATATGGTGGGAAAGCGGTTAAGCATATATCAATATCTGAAGCCGCCCTTCTCGCGGCGTTGCCTAAGGCTCCATCAAAATATTCGCCCTTCAAAAATCCAAAAAAAGCAGAAAACAGAAGAAACTTTGCCCTGAAACGGATGCTTGTCACTGGCTTTATCAATCAGAATGAATATAATAAAGCCTTGACCGATCCAATACCGACAACGTTTCACGGGCGAAAGTATAAATTTCCTTACTTTGTAGATTATTGCAAATCAGTGCTTGAAAAGAGATATGGGGACAGACTTTATACATCCGGATTAAAGATATATACAACAGTTGATGACAGAATGCAGCGTGTGGCTGAAGAAGCCGTAAAGAATGGTCTTAACGCGCTTAAGGAACGTAACGTTGAAAATCTTCAGGCAGCGCTATTTTCAATTGCTTTAAAGGATGGACATATTAAAGCAATTGTTGGGGGTACCAATTTTTGGGATTCACAATTTAATCGAGTGACCCAGGCAAAAAGGCAGCCGGGGTCGGCTTTTAAACCCTTTGTTTATTTGACGGCGCTTGATCAAGGATATGATTACAATGATACGATTGATGACGAAAAAAGTATCTACAAATTATCCGGTCCTGACAACATATGGATACCCCATAATTATGATAATGTATATCGTGGGTCTGTTACGCTAAAAACGGCGCTCGCGCTTTCTTTAAACGCCGCTACAGTTGATTTGGCAAAAAAAATTGATATAAAAAATGTTATCGGTACCGCTAGCAGACTAGGCATAAAAAGTACGATTTATCCATTTTATTCTTCTGCCTTGGGAGCTTCTGAAATGACGCTGATGGAAATGGTTTGTGCGTATGCTGCTTTTTCACATGGGTTTAGAGTGGCTCCGGTTTGTATAACCAAGATCGCCGATAAAGAGCAGTTCACCATAATAGAACCATCCGGGCTCAAAGAAAGGGTTATCAGTGAACGGTCCGTAGAAAAAATAAAAGAAATGCTAAATGCTGTGGTTACAAACGGCACGGGTTGGAAGGCAAAGGAATTGAAGAGAAAAGTGTATGGAAAGACAGGGACAACAAATGATCATGCGGATGCCTTATTTATTGGTTTCGATGACGATGTTGTTACCGGTGTGTGGGTCGGGATGGATAATCGTAAGCCGATTGGCGAAAAAGAGACAGGTGCCAGCGCAGCTTTGCCTATATGGATTGAATACATGAGAGAAGTCGCGAAATAGGGGGCATTCAGCGGTGTAAAAATAAAAAATGATTAATAACTCAAGGAGGCCTTAAAAAAATAACTGCGATGCATGTAGATGGTTACAATCCCATTGCTTGCACCGCAGTTAAATAAGTTTATTTCTCTCCTCTTAACTGCGAGAAACACGTATTTAGTTTTGAGTGGAAATAGAAATTTTACCGTTTATATATCAGTAAAAAGATCAGCAAGGCAACCAGGCCAACTGCTCCTTCACTGGCAAAACTCCCAACAATGTCTGACAAATTTTGCGCGATCCCTGTTGTTTCAGGGAATAGAATGTCTATGATGATAAGAACTAGTATCACCGAAAATCCTAATTCCGCCAAAGTCTTAAGCCATTC